>JAVHSF010000332.1:0-2610 GCA_036172035.1 Gallionella sp.
AGTTTTTGTTTTTTGGTCATTGACGAGATTCCACTTATTCGACCTTTTTCTTGACCGAAGCATCAAACACTTCATGATTGATGGGTGATTCAAGCCGACCATTATTTAGAAGCGTCAGGACTAAATCTACATTATCTTCATTGACGATGATGATTCCATTCTCAACGGTAAGTCCCCAATTTCGCTCTTCATTCACCTTGATTAGATCAATAAGATATTGTGGGCTTTTGTAGTACCCGCTCTTCTGGATAGAAGATATTTTACGAAGCAAGTGTAGATTAGTCCCTACACTTTTCCGTATCGGTTCAACATCGCTAAATACCTTCAGAGCAACAAATTCGTTAAGTACTACATCTCTATTCTTCTCCATGCCATCTCTGAAATTCAGGGCACTTTCAAATTCCTTTTTGTTGGTAATGAAGGTGGTACCTTCATAAGCAAAAAAGTCGATGTGAGTATCCAATGTGAAGATTTTTTCATCTTCCAAGTCGGTGAGTTGTTTATCAATAAAAAGTGTTGAAGCAATTCCTTTAACTTTTGTTGCTTTATTGAGCTTACTTATTTTTCTGAGCCCATACACCGCACTTTCATCATGCGTTAATTTCACGACATACGCCCAAGAGTCGAGAAGGTCTTCGTACTTTTCTACTTTTTTGTTGCTCAAGCCTTTGTCTATTTCAGCTTGCATTCCTACGAAATCTGTTTCAGAAGAATCAATCGTGAATATCTGATCGTCTTGGTCAGCAGTAAGAAAATCGTATTCTTCAAGTTTGTAATTTTTTGCTTTTATTCGCCCTGTTACCGCAGCCTTCAACTTGGACTTAAGTTTCTTGTCTGCCTCAACTCGGAGTACAGAATAGTGTGCAACCTGTGCCACCAAACGCCTCTTTACCAACCATAACGTAGTGATCCAAGGTTTGAAATCAATTTGGCGCAAGTGCGCCATTTTCGTTGCGATTTTAGTCACCATGCCGATCCCCTTTTAATTGAACATGACTCACGAAATACAGAAAGTTTGAAAGCTGTTCGACAAGACATGTATCGCCAACTTGAAAGTCTATTTTTGAAAGCAGCAGACCTTGCATTTCCTTGCTGCCGTCTTTGAATTGGCAGTCATATAGGCCATAGCCAGCAAGTGCCAAAATTGGATTTACGAATACATTTTGCGTCTTATAGGATAGGGCGAACATCAATGTCATGAAAACCGATAGACAAAGCAGCGTCTTCCAGTCGCCAAGATTGAAGTTATAAAAAGAAATCATGTACGGAATTGTGTAGGTGAACATGTCACCTGATTTATTTGAAACCTTAGTTATCTTCACAGGCACGCCACCCTGAATTTTCTTTGCGGCAGTGCGCACAACGACACATGAAAGCAGGGCAACCACGAGAATTATCATAGCCGTTGCCAAATGATTCGGGATCATCGTCACCTCATTGAGGTCTTTGATCACCACAATCAAAGCCAATGGCGAATATGAGCTGAGAAAAATCAACAGCGCTGAAATGAATCGAAGCCTCATGACATCAGTTCCGTCATGAGCTGCTTTTCTTTGTCGCGCATCGCCTGTTCACGCTTGGCAATGTCTGTATCTTTCTGTACGAGGTGTTGCTCAAACTGTATGCGTGTTGCCGCGATCAGCGGTGCGGCAAGCGATTCGTTGAGCTTGATCTCAGTGTGGCAGTTTGGACAAGTGATTGTTGGTTCTGTCATGGTTTGATCCTTTTTCTTGCGCCGGTGTCGCTCAACTGTTTGAGTGTGCCGATGCCCACCAGTGACCGCATCTGTGTAATGGCAATCGCGTTCAACTGCACCAAACGCTCTGCTTCGGCCAAGCCTTGATGAATCAGCACCGCATTGATGCTTTTGAGATTTGATAACACCACCAGTTGTTCAAGGGTAGCTGCATCGCGCATATTGCCTGCTTGTCCGAGATTGGCTTGCCGCCATTGAGCGGCGGTGATGCCAAACAGGGCGACGTTGAGCAAGTCGGCCTCAGAGGCGTAGATGATGCCAGTCTGTGCCTCTGTCAGGCGCGGCGGGATCAGTCGTTCCTTGATGGCATCGGTGTGTATCTTGTAATTGACCTTGGTGAGGGTGCGTTGAAAACTCCACTCCAGCGATTTTGCTCTGGCCTCTTCATCCTTGAGGCGTTGGAATTCTTTGATGAGATAGAGCTTAAATTCTGGACTCAGCCATGAGCCAAACTCGAAGGCAATATCGCGGTGTGCATAAGTACCACCGCCTCTACCCGATTTGGAATAAATCCCAATCGCCCCAGTGGCCTCAATCCATTTCTTGGGTGATAGCGCAAAGCTATTCAGACCCGCCTGACTTCTAAACCTATCGAATTCGAGGGGTTTAAATTCAGGGTTATATATCTGCTCCCAAATGCCTAAAAATTCAATGGTGTTACGGTTACGTAACCAATTATAAAGAATGCTTTCGTCACCGAAGTTTCTCACCATATCGGTAAGCGAAATGTAATCCTGCGCCTCGCGGGTAACGATGGTGATATCACCGCCTTTAACATTGATAGTGCGATTTGTCATGCGCCCCTCAAATCTCCAATGTATTTTGCGCAGGACTATCCAGCGCGGGCAACTCCA
>JAVHSF010000333.1:0-2553 GCA_036172035.1 Gallionella sp.
TGGGTTTTCAGCCGATTCCCTTTAAGTCAGACAGACTCTTAGTGGCGGCTCTCTGCTGCTGTGCCGTCCGCCGCGACATCCAGATCGCCCTGTCCTAGCCGTCGGTGAAACACCTCCAGCAGCAAGCCCCAGCATTGCAAGGCTAACGCGGCATCGTAGCGCGGACCCTCGTCGCGCATAAAGGCGTGTTGCGCATTGAATTCGTGCCAGGTGTAGCGCGCGCCGACTTCTTCCAGCCTGGCCTTGACCATGTTGCGTCCGTCCAGCGAAATATGCGGGTCTTGTCGTCCCCACACATGCATCAGCTCGCCCCTGATGTCGCCGGCTCTTGCCAGCGAATCGTCATTCATGCCGAGGCCGAGACCTTTTTTGTGCAGGTCGGTCGCATAAAAGCAGCAGGTCGCCAGCACATCCGGGTTCATGGCGGCGCGGAAGGCGAGATGCCCGCCGATACAGAAGCCCAATACGCCCAGACGACCCGTGCAATAGTCCAGCGTTTTCAGGTAATCCAGCACGGCGCGCGCATCCGAATCGTAGGCATCGAGCCGTTTGGTGATTTTGTGTGCATTGCCCCGATCGGCACCCTCTTCGTCGTAGCCCAACACCGTTCCGGCGGGTTCCATTTCGTGATAAATCTCGGGACAGGCGACGATGAAGCCATTGCCCGCCAGTGTTGCCGCCGTGCGGCTGATGGGGCCTGTGATCTGAAAGATTTCCGAGTACATCAAAATTCCTGGATAACGCCCCGGCGCGGCGGGACGGAAAATGTGTACGCGCATCGTTCCGGTTGGGGTGGCAATATCGGCGAATTCGTTGGATTTAATCAGCATTGGGTATCCTGTTAGGTGGAATGAAAAAGGGGGTGTCGCAGCCGGGGGTAGGGAATGACACAGTCATTATTGATTTACCGGGATGCGTCGTGCGCCATTGTAGCGGGCGCGCCAATACCCGTCGTTCATGCTGGCAATGGTAATGGCTTTGCCGCTACGCGGCGAATGCACGAAGCGATGCTCGCCAATAAAAATACCGACATGAGAAAACTGGCTGCGTGTGGTGTTGAAAAACACCAGGTCACCTGGCTTTAACTGGTGAGATTGAAGCGGCGTACCTGCGCGGCTCATTTCGGCGCTGCTGCGCGGCAGCTTCAGACCCAAAGCGTTTTGGAAGACGAACTGCACGAAGCCGCTGCAATCGAAACCGTTTTCGCGCGAGTTTCCGCCATATTGGTAGGGCGTATCAGAGAGACTCATCGCGTAAATGGCCAAGCTGTTCATCCGTGCTTCTTCATTGTCCGGCGCGGCGGGTACGACCGCGTCATGGCGCAGGGTACTGCATGCGCCCAGTAATGATAGCAGGAGAAGTATGAGGAACTTTTTCATGGGCAGGAATTTACGGTAGAGTGGCGTGATTTGTAAAGGGAAAATTAGGAGGCGCGCTCAAAATCCGGATTCCGTCATTCCGGCACCGACCGGAATCCCCTGTTTTCAACAGATTGCCAGACATCGGCTATTGCCGGTGTGACAGATTATTAGAGGTTTTATGATGAAAAGCATATTGATTCTATTGATATTTTCCATGTTTTTTGTGACGGGCGCGCTTGCGGAAAACGGATATGAACTGGAAGTCATCAGTCTCAAACACCGCAGCGCGGAGGAGTTGCTGCCCGTCATCCGCCCCTTGCTGGCCGACGATGAAATGGTCAGCGGCATGAATTACCAGCTCATCCTGCGTGCCTCGCCGCGCAGCGTCGAGCAGATTAAACGCCTGCTGACGGGCATGGACACACTGCCGCGCCGCCTGAAAATTACCGTGATGCAGGACGTGGATAGCGAAACGGTCGCGCGGCTGACGGAGCTTTCGGGTAGCGTCAGACTGGGGCGCAACGCGCGCCTCAGCGTGCCGGGCAATGACGGGGCGAATGTTGGCACGGGGCAGGGGCAGGATGGCTTGAACGCCCGGATCATCAGTACGCGCTCGCTGGAAGAAGACCATAAAACCCAGCAACTGCAAGTGACGGAGGGCGGTCGCGCGCGGATAACAACGGGGCAGAACGTGGCTGTGCCAGTGCGTCAGGTGGTGCAAACCCCCTGGGGAACGCAGGTGATAGACACGACCGAATACCGCGATGTCGCCAGCGGTTTCTATGTGGTGCCGCGACTCAACGGCGATCGGGTGACGCTGGAAATCAGCACGCAGAACGACTCGCTCGCCCCGAACCGGAATATCAATACGCCCCGTGGTTATCCGGCCACCGGTTATCCTAATAATTATCCGGCCACGCGCGTACAAAACACCTCCAGCGTCGTCTCCGGTCGTCTGGGCGAGTGGATCAACATCGGCGGCCTGGGGCAGCAAAGTAACGCAGACAACTCGACCTTTACCTCGCGCGGCACTTCCCGGCTCAACGAGCAGCGCAACGTGCTGATCAAGGTGGAAGAAGTCGACTAGTTGGCGTACGGCGACGTGTCGCCGCAAGGCGCAGCCGAGGCTGCACACTCCAGGCTCCTAGGGAAATTTTGCGCCGCGCCGTTCCGCCATTGCTTGACCGATGGA
>JAVHSF010000334.1:0-2542 GCA_036172035.1 Gallionella sp.
GTGGTGGCGCTGTTTGGCGCGGCAGCGGCGGGCGGCGTGTTTGTGCCGGTCAATCCGCTGTTAAAAGCCACTCAGGTTGCGCATATCCTCAAAGATTGCAACGTGCGTATTCTGGTGACCACACCAGAGCGTCTGGAATTGCTACGCCCGATATTGGTCGGCTGTCATGATTTACAATGCGCGGTGGTGGTTTCAGATGGCGTAACGGCCAAGCTCGAGGGGATCGCTTGTGTGAATTGGTCTGCTCGCCTGGATGCAGCGCATGGCCTACCTCACCGTACGATAGACAGCGATATGGCGGCGATACTCTACACTTCCGGGAGTACCGGCAAGCCAAAGGGCGTGGTGCTGTCGCATCGCAATCTGGTCGCCGGTGCACAGAGTGTTTCGCAATATCTGGAGAATCGTCCTGAAGACCGCATCTTGTCGGTGTTGCCGCTGAGCTTCGATTACGGGTTGAATCAGCTCACAACAGCTTTTCAGGTCGGCGCGTGCGCGGTTCTGATGAATTATCTGTTTCCGCGCGATGTGGTACGCATGGTGGGTCGCGAAAAAATTACCGGCCTGGCGGCCGTGCCGGCGCTCTGGATACAGCTTGCCCAACTGGATTGGCCGGAGGGCGTAGATGAACACCTGCGTTATATCACCAACTCGGGTGGTGCGATGCCGACCCACACATTGGCAGCGTTGCGGGGAAAGCTGCCGAAAACGCGCCCCTTTTTAATGTACGGGCTGACTGAAGCTTTCCGCTCGACCTATCTGCCGCCTGAGGAGGTGGATCGCCGCCCGGATTCGATAGGTCGTGCGATTCCCAATGCCGAAATTTTAGTGGTGCATGAAGATGGATCGCCTTGTCTGCCGGGCGAAGAGGGCGAGCTGGTGCATCGCGGCGTACATGTGTCATTGGGTTATTGGAATGATGTCGAGAAGACGGTAGAGCGTTTCAGACCCGCGCCGGGATTGCCAGTTGGATTAACGATGCCGGAGATGGCCGTCTGGTCTGGCGATACGGTGAAGCGGGATGAAGAGGGCTTTTTGTATTTCATCGGACGGCGCGACGAAATGATCAAGACTTCCGGCTATCGGGTGAGTCCGAGTGAGGTGGAGGAGGTCATTTACGCTATCGATCTGGTCGTCGAGGTGGCAGCCCTGGGGGTGGCTCATCCGGTGCTGGGGCAAGCGGTGGTATTGGTGATTTATGCACCCTCGTCGGAGGATGTCATATGTGAAAAACTCATCAATGAGTGCAAACTCAAGCTGCCTGCTTTCATGGTGCCTGCGCGTATCGTGGTATGGGAGGTGGCTTTGCCGCGCAATCCCAACGGCAAGATAGACCGCAAGCAACTCGCCGGAGAACTGGCTGAACTATTTGAGGGTATACCGTCGTGAACCAAGCCACCATTCAGCCGCATTTTTTTTCCGTTAAAGATAACTGCCTGCAAATCGGCGAAATGCCGCTCACACGCCTTGCCGAGCAGGTCGGTAGTACGCCTTTCTACGCATATGACCGGCGTTTGATCAGTGAACGAGTGGCACGCCTGCGCGCCGTGTTGCCGACAGACATGCATCTGCATTATGCGGTCAAGGCCAATCCCATGCCTGCGCTGGTGCAGCATCTGGCTGGGCTGGTAGACGGCTTCGATGTGGCCTCGGTCGGCGAGATGAAGACGGTGCTGGATACCGTGATGCGGCCTGACAAAATAAGTTTTGCCGGTCCCGGCAAGCAGGCTTCGGCACTGCGTCAGGCGGCGGCGGCGGGCATTGTGGTCAATCTCGAATCGGAACGGGAGATGGAATTGATCGCCCAGGCGGGCATGGCGTTGGGCGTGTTGCCCCGGGTGACTGTGCGGGTCAATCCCGATTTCGAGTTGAAATCTTCCGGCATGAAGATGAGCGGCGGGCCTAAACAATTTGGCGTGGATGCGGAACGGGTGCCTGCCATGCTGGCACAAATGAAGAAATTGCCACTGGATTTCTACGGCTTCCATATTTTTTGTGGATCACAGAATTTACGCGCCGAGGCGATCATGGAGGCGCAACGCAATACCTTCGCGCTGGCCAAACGTTTAGCGGCTGATGCGCCGGGTCCGGTCAAGTTGCTCAACCTGGGCGGAGGCTTCGGGATACCTTATTTCCCGGGCGAACAAGCGCTGGATATTGAAGCGGTTGGTGTGCATCTGGCCGGGCTGATGCCCCAGGCGCGGTGTGATTTTCCCGAGGCCGAGTTTGTCATCGAATTGGGACGCTATATGGTCGGCGAGGCGGGGATTTATGTGAGCCGTGTGGTCGAGCGCAAGTCGTCGCGCGGGCAGGTATTTCTCATCACCGATGGCGGACTGCATCATCATCTTGCCGCTTCCGGAAATTTTGGTCAGGTAATCCGCAAGAATTATCCCGTTCTGGTTGGCAATCGCGTGGTAACGGAAGGTGAGACAGAACAGGCATCGGTAGTTGGGCCGCTTTGCACCCCTCTGGATATACTGGCGGATAAAATGCCGCTTGGCCACGCGCACGAGGGAGATTTAATCGTGGTATTGCAGTC
>JAVHSF010000335.1:0-2533 GCA_036172035.1 Gallionella sp.
AAAGTTGTGTGCTATCTTTGTGACCACTGTTGATCTGTTTTTGATGCCATGAGCCTGTTTGCCTTGATTTCTGCCACCTTGCTGGAATATTTCCAGCCATTTTTCATGCGTAAACGGTTGCATGGCTGGTTGGATGCATATGCCGATTTTTTCCGTCATCATTTTAATGCGGGCGAATATGGCCACGGCAAACTGGCATGGTTGCTGGCAGTCCTGCCGTTGGTTTTTTGTCTGGTGTGGGTGTCTCGCTGGTTGGGTGATAGTCATCCGGTTTTTGCCTGGGCGCTCGATGTGCTGGTGTTATATGCCAGCCTGGGGTTCGGCCAATTCAGACAGATTCTGGAGGCGATCCAACTGGCTTTGCATGGCGGTAAGATGGGCGAGGCACGCGATTTATTGGGCAAGTGGTGCGGCAAATCCTGTCATGAACTTAACGCCGACGCAATCGTGAGCCTGACTGCCGAGGAGGCATTGATCGCCGCCTTGCGGCATCTGTTCGGCGTGGTGTTGTGGTTCGCCTTGTTTAGCCTGTTGGGGCTGGGGGGGGCGGCGGGCGCGCTGTTCTATTGTTTAACTTTCGGTCTGGGTATGCACTGGGCGGGCGAGACGGGTGAGGATGAAATCGGCGCGGAAAAATTCGACCGCTTTGCCCGATTCATGTTGTATTTGCTGGAATGGTTGCCGATACGCCTGACGGCGGCTACCTTCGCTTTGGTCGGTAATTTTGAGGACACCGCTTATTGCTGGCGTTCACAGGCGGCAACCTGGCCGGACAGCGAAAAGGGCATCTTGTTGGCCAGCGGTGCGGGTGCGCTGGGGGTGCGCTTGGGTTTGCCGCTCATGCTGGATGGCAAACTGTTGCAAAGACCCGAGCTGGGGATAGGCGGCAAGGCAGAGCTATCCACACTGCGCAACACCACCAGGCTGATAGGGCGTGCGACGCTGGTATGGCTGTTCGTACTGTTGTTGCTGGCGCTGGCGGGCTTGCTGGGATAAACGTGCGTTTCCCCGTTTGCTGGCTTGCCGTACAATGCCGCCCATGGCTAACCTGCACCCTTTTAGTTCCCTCACCCCTGATGTCGTGCTGGATGCGCTGGACAGCATCGGTCTGCATGGCGATGGTCGCCTGCTGGCGTTGAACAGTTACGAGAACCGTGTCTATCAGGCTGGCATGGAGGATGCTTCCCCCCTGATTGCCAAGTTCTATCGTCCCGAGCGCTGGTCGGATGCGGCGATTCTGGAAGAACACGCCTTCGTCGCCTCGCTGGCCGAGCGCGAGATTCCGGTCGTTCCCGCACTGCCAATCAACGGTAAAACGCTGCATGAATATCATGGCTTTTGTTTTGCCCTGTTCGCCAGACAGGGCGGCAGAGCGCCGGAGCTGGATCGCCGCGATACGCTGGAATGGATGGGGCGTTTCATCGGGCGCATCCATGCCGTCGGCGCGCTGGAGGCTTACCGGCATCGCCCTACGCTTGACATCCAGAGCTTTGGGAGCGAACCCGGAGCGTATCTGCTGGCACATGATTTCATTCCCCTCGAATTGCGCGAAGTCTATCGCGGCGTAGTCGCGCAGGCGCTGGACGGGGTGCGGCGCTGTTTCGACCGTGCCGGTGAGATCAAGACCTTGCGCCTGCACGGCGACTGCCATGCAGGCAACGTGCTGTGGACCGATGCCGGACCGCACTTCGTTGATTTCGACGACAGCCGCATGGGGCCGGCGAGTCAGGATTTGTGGATGTTGCTGTCCGGTGAACGCGCCGAACAGACCCGGCAATTCGGCGATTTGCTGGCGGGTTACGAAGATTTTTGTGACTTCAACCCGCGCGAATTGCACCTGCTGGAAGCCTTGCGCACCCTGCGGCTGATTCATTATTCGGCATGGATCGCCAGGCGCTGGGACGACGCAGCTTTCCCGGCGGCTTTCCCGTGGTTCAACACCCAGCGTTACTGGCAAGACCGGATATTGGAGCTGCGCGAACAAATCGCGCTGATGGACGAGCCGCCGTTGGCTTGTTGAAAACCCTGATATGGAAGAGAAAATGACTGAAGAAACGATCATCGCCGCTACCCGGGACTGGCTGGAAAAAGCCGTCATCGGACTCAATCTGTGTCCGTTTGCCAAGGCGGTACACGTCAAGGGACAGATACGTTATGTGGTGAGTGCGGCCACCACTGAAGTTGCCCTGCTGAAAGATATGATGGCCGAACTGAGCCGTTTGCGGAACACTGCCCCCGAGCTGATTGACACCACGCTGTTAATCCATCCATTTGTTTTAACTGACTTTTTAGACTATAACGATTTTCTGGATACGGTGGACATGGCTGTCGCCGAGCCGGAATTCAATGATGCGTTCCAGGTCGCCAGCCTGCATCCGCAGTATCAGTTCGCGGGCACTCAGGTGGACGACATCGAGAATTACACCAACCGTTCACCGTATCCGACCCTGCATTTGCTGCGCGAAGCCAGCGTGGATCGCGCCGTGGATGCCTTCCCGGATGCAGATCAAATTCCCGACACCAATATCGAGAC
>JAVHSF010000336.1:0-2529 GCA_036172035.1 Gallionella sp.
TGGCGATTGAGCAGGATGAGGCGGCGGCAATGGAGTATCTCGCAGCCCACCTATAGCGGTAACTTTGCAAGGAGTGCCAATCATGAAACCCCAGCCAGCCTTATTTGAGAATCACGAAATTCGCCGCGTGTATGACGAAAATACCGGGACGTGGTTTTTCTCGGTGATTGACATCGTGCAGGTGCTGACCCAATCATCCGATTATCAAACCGCCAGAAAATACTGGAAGGTATTGAAAGGGCGACTGGATAAGGAGGGCAGCCAACTGGTAACAAATTGTTACCAGTTGAAAATGACGGCTGAAGATGGCAAGCAGCGGCTCACCGATGTGGCCACCGCCGAAACCTTGCTGCGTCTGGTGCAGTCCGTGCCCAGTCCGAAAGCCGAGCCAATCAAGCTGTGGCTGGCGAAGGTGGGGTATGAGCGGATGCAGGAATTGGCTGATCCGGCGCGCTCACTGGATCGTGCGCGTGAAACCTGGCAAAAACACGGGCGCAGCGAGAAGTGGATTCAACAGCGCATGACGGGGCAGGAGACGCGCAACAAGCTGACGGATTATTGGAAAGCGCACGACATCAAGGAAGGTGAGGAGTACGCGATTCTCACGAATATCATTCATCAGGAATGGGCGGAGGTGGATGTCAAAGCGCACAAGAATATGAAAGGTTTGCAGACGCAAAATCTGCGCGACCATATGAGCGAGGCGGAGTTGATTTTTACTGCGCTGGCGGAATTATCCACGCGCCAGATTGCGGAGAGTGTGGCGGCCACGGGGATGGAGGAAAACAAATCAGCAGCCAAAACCGGCGGTGGCATCGCTAAAAATGCGCGTTTGGAATTGGAAGGCAAAACGGGCAAAAAAGTGGTGAGTGGCGAGAATTATCTGCCGCCCTCCGCACATAAAAAAATCACGCGGAAATAAGCCGCAGAAATAAACCATAATCAAACCATGAAAACCGTCACCTTTCCCGACAGTCCCTACCGCCTGCATCAGGATTTTGAGCCTGCGGGCGACCAGCCTGCCGCCATCGCGCAACTGGTGGAAGGGATCAACGACGGGCTGGCGTTTCAGACGCTGCTGGGCGTGACGGGTTCGGGCAAGACGTTCACGATGGCCAACGTGATTGCGCAACTGGGTCGCCCGGCGATGGTGATGGCACCGAACAAGACGCTGGCGGCGCAGCTGTATTCGGAGTTCCGCGAGTTCTTTCCCGAGAATGCGGTGGAGTATTTCGTCTCCTATTACGACTACTACCAGCCGGAAGCCTATGTGCCGTCGCGCGACGTGTTCATCGAGAAGGATTCGGCGATCAACGAGCAGATCGAGCAGATGCGGCTTTCCGCCACCAAGGCGCTGCTGGAACGCGAGGACTGCATCATCGTCGCGACCGTTTCGGCGATCTACGGCATCGGCGACCCGGTGGATTACCACGGCATGATCCTGCACCTGCGCCACAACGAAAAAATGCCGCAACGCGACGTGATCAAGCGGCTGGTAGAGATGCAGTACGAGCGCAACGACGTGGATTTCACGCGCGGCCGCTTCCGCGTGCGCGGCGACGTGATAGACGTGTTTCCGGCGGAAAGCAGCGAGCTGGCGTTGCGCATCACGTTATTCGACGACGAGGTGGAAACGCTTTCGCTGTTCGATCCGCTGACCGGACACATCCTGCAAAAAGTGCCGCGCTACACCGTCTATCCTTCCAGCCATTACGTCACGCCGCGCAGCACCGTGCTGGAAGCCATCGAAACCATCAAGGTCGAACTGGCAGAACGCATTGCTTACTTTATTCGAGAAAACAAGCTGGTCGAGGCGCAGCGCATCGAGCAGCGCACGCGTCACGACCTGGAAATGTTGAACGAGATCGGCTTCACCAAGGGCATCGAAAATTATTCGCGCCATCTGTCCGGTCGCCGTCCGGGCGAAGCGCCGCCGACCTTGCTGGATTACCTGCCGCCCAACGCGCTGATGTTCCTGGACGAAAGCCATGTGATGATTCCGCAGGTGGGCGGCATGTACAAGGGCGACCGCGCACGCAAGGAAAATCTGGTCAATTACGGCTTCCGCCTGCCCTCCGCCCTGGATAACCGTCCGCTGCGCTTCGACGAGTTCGAACGCATCATGCGCCAGAGCGTGTTCGTCTCCGCCACGCCTGCGGTGTATGAGGCGGAACACACCGGGCAGGTGGTCGAGCAACTGGTGCGCCCGACCGGGCTGGTAGACCCGCTCATCGAGGTGCGCCCGGCGATCAATCAAGTGGATGATTTGATGTCGGAAATCAGCCTGCGCATCAAGCTGGGCGAGCGCGTGCTGGTCACCACGCTGACCAAGCGCATGTCGGAAGAGCTGACCGAATATCTCTCCGAACACGGCATCAAGGTGCGTTACCTGCATTCGGACGTGGACACCGTCGAGCGCGTCGAGATCATCCGCGACCTGCGGCTGGGCGTGTTCGATGTGCTGATTGGCATCAATCTGCTGCGCGAAGGGCTGGACATCCCCGAGGTGTCGCTGGTGGCGATACTGGA
>JAVHSF010000337.1:0-11635 GCA_036172035.1 Gallionella sp.
ATCCGCCTGCTTCAAACGGTCGAATTCGGCGGATAGGATAGTGATGGAAACCCGGCGATTGCGGGCGCGATGTTCGGGCGTATCATTTTTCTCGATTGGATGGTTGGCCGCCATGCCCACCGCCGTCAAACGCGTCTCCGGCACGCCATCGCCCACCAAAATCCTGACCACGCTGCTGGCACGCCCTGCCGACAACTCCCAGTTGGAAGGAAATTGCGCATTTTTGATCGGCACATCGTCGGTATGCCCCTCAACCTCGATGCTGCGGGTTTCCCTGCCCAACACTTCAGCCACCTGACGCAAGGTTTCCAGCGCGGCGGGTTGCACATTCGCCTGCCCCTCTCTGAACAGCGTGCTGGCACTGATGTCAACCACCACGCCGCGATTGTTCTGGGATATACCGACCTGCCCGTCCGCGATCATGCCCGCCATGACTTTACGCAGATTCTCACGAACCGCCGCCATTTCTTCCCGCATCTTGCGCTGCTGCTCCAGCAAACTCGCGGTGCGTTTATCCACCAACACCCTGGCATTCTTGTCCGCCTTGTTGTCGGCGATGTTGATTGCAACAGGCTTGCTTCCTGATTGCTGGGTCAACGCGACATTCAACGACTCGCCGAATGTCTTGTATTTACCCTCGTTGACGGAAGAAATCGAATACATCACCACAAAAAATGCGAACAACAGCGTGATGAAATCGGCATATGAAATCAGCCAACGGTCGTTATTGTCATGCTCGGCGCGTTTTTGTCGGCGTGCCATCTCAGACCAGATAACTTTCCAGTTTAATCTCGACCAAACGGGGATTCTCGCCATTGGCAATCGCACACAAGCCATCCACCATCAAATCCCGCAGCTGCGTCTGCTGCATGATGATGGCCTTTAATTTGTTGGCTATCGGCAGGAATAACAGATTGGCGAATGCGACCCCATAAATCGTGGCAACAAACGCGACCGCAATCCCGCCGCCCAACTTGCCCGGTTCGGAGAGATTTTGCATCACGTGCATCAAACCGAGCACCGCGCCGATAATCCCGACCGTCGGCGAATATCCCGCTGCCGATTCCCATATCCGGGCGGATTGCCAGTGTAACTGCTCCCAGGATTGAATATCAATTTCAAGCACTTCACGAATCTCTGTCGCCGTAAAGCCATCCACCAACAACTGCGCGCCTTTCGATAAAAACGGGTCTTTAATGCCCTGAAGACGCGCTTCCAGTGCCAGCATTCCCTCCCTCCTGGTCAACGCCGCCCAATCCGCCAACACCCTGATCAATTCGCGTTCATCCACCTTGGGTGTGACGAATGCCCATCGCATCATTTTAAGGGCATTAAAAAACACTTTCCCCGGGCTTTGCACCATGACTGCGCCCAACGTGCCGCCGAATACAATCAGGAAGGCTGCGCCCTGAAACAGGATGGCAAAATCACTTCCTTCCAGTAGCTGCCCGGTCATGATGCCGACCAGCCCAACCAGCAAGCCGAATACCGTCAGCTTATCCATCAGTATCCTTTCAAGCTGCTACGCAAACGCGCCACCGCCTGACTGTGCAACTGCGAGATGCGCGATTCGCTGACACCGAACACCTCGCCCACTTCGCGCAAATTCATTTCCTGCTCGTAAATCATGCCCATCAGTTGGCACTCGCGCTCGGGCAGCTTTTCGATCGCCCGCATCAGTTCGGCTTTGAAACGTTCGTCCTGCAACAAAGCCAGCGGATCGGCATCGTCGCTGAACTCGAAGCGCTCAAAGAAATCGTTATGATCTTCGTCCTGAAAGTCTTCGTAATACACTAATTGCGCGCCGCGAGATTCCTGCAACCTCTGCTGATATTCTTCGAGCGGAACAGACATTTCTTCGGCTATTTCGGCTTCATTGGGCGCTCTGCCCAATTTTTGTTGCATCCGGCTGACGGCTTGCTCGATTTGCCGCATATCCCGGCGCAAACTGCGCGGCAACCAGTCCGCGCTGCGCAATTCGTCCAGCATCGCACCGCGTATGCGTTGTGTCGCATAGGTCTCAAACTGCGCACCGTGAATCTCGTCGTAGCGGCTTGCCGCATCCAGCAAACCAATCATGCCGGCCTGGATGATGTCGTCAATTTGTACGCTGTATGGCAGTTTGGTCATCATTTGATGGGCAATCCGCTTTACCAGCGGGGCATAATCCCGCAGGCATTGATCCTTGTCTTTCATTCCCGAGGCGTTATACATAATTGACCTTTAATCGTTTATCGCGGGGCTCATATCAATCCTCCCCCTTGCATTACCGTTAATCGTCAGGGAAACACTGCCGTGCGCACCAATTGCGCGATCAGATTTTTCATCATCTGCGCAACACCGCCCGCCATTTCATCCTGGCGCAGCGTCATCCGCAGTACGCCTTGTGATAGCGCCAGATAAGACTGCGTTGAAATGGCAGCCGGATAAGCCTCTACCACCGACCTCGCCAATTGTGTCGCACGTTTCATCTGGTCATCCAGCGGGACGCAGCCCAGGTACTCAAGCCTGGCCGCCAAATTACTGCGTGCCACTTTTTCCATATTACCGAATACCAATCTGGCCATTTTTTCATCAGCCACCTTGTTCACCACCACTTCAAAGCGCAAACGGGCATTTTCCAGTGCCAGCCGTTTAATCAGCCCATAGCTCTCGGTAATGCCGCTAGCGGTCGCATCCATCACCACCAGCAACCTGACACCCGGTGCCAGACTTGAGGAAACGACAACTTGTCCGGCCAGCATCGCCGCATCCACCAGCACCACATCCGCCCCCCCGCTTACTTCGGATAAAGCCGCTTCCATGCGTTGCTGCCCGGACGGTGACAAACTTGCCAGCGCGCGCATCGCACGGGCTGCAGGCAGGATGGCATAGTCCTTGCCGTGCAATATTGCATCGCGTATCTGGCATTTGCCCTGTGCAACATCCAGCAAATCGTAGCGGGCAAATAGTCCCAGACTATCCGTCAAATTATGCGGTGCGGGATTCTCGTCCAGCACCAGCACGTCCTTGCCGGCAGCGGCCAATGCGCTGGCCAGGTTGAGCGTCACACTGGTACGCCCCACGCCTTGCTTGCCAGACACCAGCGTAATCACCTGGGTTTGATTACTCACCAGCAACCTGCGTAAACCTTCAGCCTGGTCAAACCCGGCTGTCATTTTGCCCCCGGTGCGATCAGAGCGCATACACCACCTCACCGGCTGCGCTATCCGCCACACTCGCAGCCATCCCCGCTGCAGGCATCATCCCGGTTGCGGCCATCAGCACCGGAAAGTCTTGTTCATTCAGGGTAAACGGCGACTTTTCCTGCGCAGCTTTGAACACGCGATGCAGCAACACATCCACACTGACCGGATGCAAATCTTCTGGAACGCGCTGCCCGTTCGCCATGTAATGCATCACCAGACGGTGGCGAACCACCACATCCAGCATTCCGCCCAGATTCACGGCTTCGTCCAGCTTGGTGACGATGCAGCCAATCACCTTGTTGCCGTGGTACATGCGCACCACTTCTTCCAGGGTGTCGCCGCTGCTGGCGGAGTTCAGCACTAGCAGCCGCTGCACCCCGCTCGCATCGAACATATCGCCCTGCCCGGCAACACGTTCGTCGCGTTGCCCCATCCCGACCGTATCAATCAGCACCAGATGCTTGTGACGCAGGGCAGCAAGCGTCAAACGCAAATCGTCGCCATCCTTCACCGAATGCACGGATACACCGAGTATCTTGCCGTAAATCTTGAGTTGCTCGTAAGCGCCGATACGATAACTATCGTTGGTCAGCAAGGCGACTTTATCCGCGCCGTAGCGCACCACGGCGCGCGCCGCCAGTTTGGCGGTGGTGGTGGTTTTACCCACCCCCGTAGGCCCTATCAGCGCATAAACCCCGCCCTTGGCAATGATGTCATTTTCGTCACCGGAAACTTGCACATTGCGTTTCAAAACCTGCTTGATCCATGCCTCGCCCTTGTCGTTACCTTCCGGCATCCTGTCCAATAATTGGCGCGCCAGCAGAGCGCTGAATCCCGCGTTGAGCAGCCGGCGCAACAATCCGGAACGTTGCGGATCGCGCTGCGGGAGGTTATTCCATGACAAGGTTTCGATCTGCTTTTGCAGCGTACTGTGCATCGCCTTGATTTCCACCAGTATCGAAGATTCCGCCGTAAGCGCTGCCTCGGGTGCAACCACCGCAGGACGAGCGGCCGCGCCGTCAGCTTTCCGGTTGGCAGCGCGCTCGCCCGTGTCAACCTCCAGAACGCGCGCCCGCCCGTTGGACAGAACGGGTTCGGCGTGCTGCATCGCTTGCTGTTGTTGATCCTGCTCCGCTCTGGGATAACGTCTGGCTTCCGGCACACGGGTGGTTGATTCGGTCAACCGTTCCATCGCCTCGTTCGCCATGGCAACGATTTCCACGCCTTGCGAGGTGGTGCGATTCGACAGGATGACCGCTTCGTCGCCCAATTCGTTATGAATTTCCCTGAGCGCCTGACGTGCTGTGGGCGCGATAAATTTTCTGATGTTCATAGTGTTCCTCCTACCATGGCAGTCACCCGGATGGTTTTGAAGTCCGGCACTTCGTCATGCGAAATGACTCTTAAATTCGGTACGGTACGTTTCAGGAAACGCGCCAGCAGATCGCGCAACGGCCCGGGAACCAGCATCACCGCCGGCAGACCCATTTGTTCCTGCACTTGCACCGCTTCACGCGATTCGCGCAGCACGGTGTCCGCCAGCCCAGGCTCGATACCCATACCGTGCTGGCTCGCTTGCATGGCCTGCATCAGCACGTGTTCCAATTCCTTATCCATGCCGATTACCTGCAATTCCTGCGCGGCGGGGTAAAACTGCTGGACGATGGCGGGACCCAGTGCAATACGCACCCAGGAGGTCAATTGATGCGCATCCTGAGAGCGCGTTGCATTGTCGGCCAGCGTCTCGACGATGGTACGCATATCGCGGATATGCATCCCTTCATCCAGCAGGTTTTGCAGCACTTTTTGCACCACGCCCAGCGGCAAGGTTTTGGGAACGAGGTCTTCCACTAATTTGGGTGCGACCTTGCCGAGATGTTCGAGCAATTGCTGCACTTCTTGCCGTCCCAGCAATTCAGCCGAACGGGTGCTGAGCAAGTGGCTCAGATGGGTCGCCACCACCGTGCCGGGATCAACCACGGTATAGCCCATCACCTGCGCCTGTTCGCGCAGCGCGGCATCTATCCACACGGCGGGCAAACCGAACGCCGGATCCTGCGTCTGCGTACCGACCAACGCGCCCGTCACGTTGCCCGGATTGATCGCCAGAAACTGGTGCGGATAAGCCTCGCCGCTGCCAATTTCCACCCCCTTGAGCGTGATTCGGTACGCGTTCGGGCGCAGGTCGAGGTTGTCGCGAATGTGTACCGAAGGCGGCAAAAAGCCGATGTCCTGCGTGAATTTCTTGCGTATCCCCTTGATTCTGCGCAATAAATCTCCATCCTGCGCCTTGTCAACCAGCGAGATGAGACGGTAGCCCACTTCCAGACCCAGCACATCCACTTGTTCGACATCCTCCCAGCTCGCTTCGGACGCTTCGCTGATGACGGGCGTTGTTTCTACGCTGGTTTGCTCCTGCGCAGCCGCCTGCTCGGTCTTTTGCGACAAATGGAAAGCCAACCAGAGCATCCCGCCGGAAAGCAGCAGGAACGGAACGTGCGGCATACCCGGGATCATCCCCAACATGCCGACAATCGCTGCGGTCAACAGGATGACTTGCGGCTGCCTGAATAACTGTCCCAGCAACTGTTCGCCGATATTCTCGTCGGTGGAGACGCGGCTGACTACCACACCGGCGGCGGTCGAAATCACCAGCGCAGGAATCTGTGCGACCAAGCCGTCACCAATCGCCAACAAGGTATAGGTCTTGGCGGCCAGCGACATATCCATATTGTGTTGCAGCACCCCCACGATCAGCCCGCCGATCAGGTTGATGAACAGGATGATGATGCCGGCGATCGCATCGCCGCGCACAAACTTGGAGGCACCATCCATCGCACCGTAGAAATCGGCTTCCTGGGAAATTTCTTTACGACGGGTGCGCGCGACATCTTCGCCTATCAATCCGGCGTTCAGGTCGGCATCAATCGCCATTTGCTTGCCTGGCATCGCATCCAGGGTGAAGCGCGCGCCCACCTCGGCGATACGCCCCGCGCCCTTGGTGATGACCATGAAGTTGATGACCACCAGAATCGCGAACACCACGATACCGACCGCGTAATTGCCGCCCACCAGAAACTGGCCGAATGACTCGATGACCTTACCCGCCGCATCCCCGCCGGTATGACCTTGCAGCAACACCACGCGGGTCGAGGCCACGTTCAACGACAATCGCAGCAAGGTGGTCATCAGCAAAATGGTCGGAAAAGCGACAAAATCCAGCGCCTTGGTGGTATTCATGCTAATCAGCAGCACCATCACCGCCACGGCGATGTTAAAGGTGAACAGGATGTCCAGCAGGAATGGCGGCAAAGGCAACACCATCATCGCCAGGATCATCACGATCAGCACCGGCCCTACCATGCCGCGCAGGTTCAGGCTACGTTTGATAATGCCCGTCAGCGCGCCAACCTTCATGAAGGTTCTCCCGCATTAGCCGGATCAAGCGCGAACGGAACCGGCAATTCATCGGGTTGCTGCGGACGGTTTCCGCCCCGTGTCTGATAGGTTTTCAACTGATAAACATAGGCCAGCACCTCGGCGACGGCGGTATACAAGGCTTCGGGGATGGATTCGCCAATCTGGGTATGTTTGTGCAGCGCACGCGCCAGCGGTGGCGCTTCGAGTATAGGCACATGATTTTCCTCGGCAATTTCGCGTATCCGCCTGGCGATCAGATCGGCACCCTTCGCCACCACGGTCGGCGCGCGCATACCGGTATCGCTATATTTCAACGCCACGGCATAATGGGTCGGATTGGTCACCACTACATCTGCGGTCGGGATCGCTTCCATCATGCGGCGGCGGGCGATTTCACGCTGCATACTGCGGATACGTCCCTTGACCATCGGATCGCCCTCGGTTTCCTTGGATTCCTTGCGCACTTCTTCCTTGGTCATCTTCAGTTTCTTGTTGTTTTCGTAAAGCTGGAACGGCACATCCACGGCCACGATAAGCAGCATCGCAGCGGTAATGGACAGGAAACTGACCCCGATCAAATGCCCCATTTGCGGGATGGACGATGTCACCGAAAGCGTGGCGAGTTGCATCACATCGTCGCGATGGCTCCAGATCACCCAGGTGGCAATTCCTCCCACCACCACTGCCTTGGCAAGCGTCTTGCCCAGTTCGACCAATGAATTGACGGAAAACATCCGCGCTACGCCGGAAACCGGGTTCATGCGCGAGAATTGCGGCATCAGCGACTCGGTGCTGAACAGCCAGCCATTCAGCGCCAGCGGAGCGAGCAAGGCGGCGAGTAACAGCACCAGCAGCACCGGCGCGAAAGTGACCAGCATCGCCAGGGAAAGGTCATACAGATGCGGAACCATCAACTCGGGCTTGAACACCAGTTCCTGGCTGAGGGTCAGACCATCCCGCAGCATCTTCACCATCTGCGCCGACAGCGATGCGCCCATTAACCACACGCTCCCCCCGCCCGCCAGCAACACGGCAAACGTGGACAACTCGCGCGAGCGGGCGACCTGACCCTTTTCCCTGGCCTGGTCAAGTTTGCGCTGCGAGGGCTGTTCTGTTTTTTCTAAATCGCTGTCTTCAGACATGATGCGCTCCGGTATTCGACGTGAAACTCGCCTGGCGATTGGTTTGCCCGGCTTCGCCCCCTCGCTGCGCTCTCCCCGCTTGCGGGATAACCAGCGACTTGGTTGCCAGTCGAGTAGTCGAGTTGATTATCAACAGAACCGACGGAGTTTAATCACGCGAATAAGAAGGGATTTAATGGGCTTTTCGCCGCGACCTGGGGAAGCAAGGCAAATTCGTCATTTCCGCGCAAGCGACAATAACGCGGTCGAACACTCGCCCCTCGGGATTTTATAAGCCGCTCAGCACCCCGATAGGTTCCGTGGCGCTGCGTCCCGGCGCGGAAAGCGCGTAGCCGCAGGCTTGAAGCCGCACAACTACACAGATTCATGCAGATTTGCCAACGACAATTCAAACGATTCAGGTGCTGCGTGTAATCGGATGTTCTGCTCACGAGCCAGCGCTTACCCGCCTAATGTCCCTTCACCCTCCGGGGAAAAAGCTATGTGCATCAATTTCCACGAACATCGCTCAGCAGTTCTTTTATATCCAGAATCAGCACGATGTCGCCTTCGCTGGACATGGTTACGCCCGCCACGCCTTTGGGGCGGAAGGTGTCCAGCGACTTGATGACCACATCGTCATGCCCGGCGAAACCGTCTGCCGATAAAATAAAGCTGTTGCTGCCGAACTGCATCAACACGCCCACTTCGGGGTATTTGTCGCTCGCTTCCCAACCGATCAATTTGGCTAAAGGCAACACCGGCAACACCTCGCCGCGCACCACCATGGTGGCCTTGCCGGAAACCTGGTGCAATTGCCCTTGCGACACGGAAAGAATTTCGCGCACCATGGACAACGGTACGGCAAACGACTGTTCTCCCAGACGCAACATCAGCACCGGCAGAATCGCCAGTGTCAGCGGCAGGAATATCTCGAACACGCTCCCCTTGCCCGGCTCGGAATGTATCTGGATGGTGCCGCCCAGCTTCTGAATATTGGTCTTGACCACGTCCATGCCGACCCCCCGTCCCGACACGCTGGAAATTTCATCCTTGGTCGAGAAACCCGGCAGAAAAACCAGCTCCAGGCACTGTTTTTCGTCCAGCGTATTGGCTATTTCAGCAGTCAACAGCCCCTTCTCAATGGCCTTGTTGCGTATCACTTCAGGACACATCCCGCGCCCGTCATCCACGATGGTAATCACGATGTGATCGCCTTCCTGGCGCGCACTCAATTCCACGATGCTTTTTTCCGGCTTACCGGCAGCCCCCCGCTCCGCAATGGTTTCCACGCCGTGATCAACCGCATTGCGCACCAGATGCACCAACGGATCATTCAGGTCTTCGATCATGGTCTTGTCCATTTCGGTAGCTTCGCCGGACAACATCAGCTCGACATCCTTGCCCAATGAACGCGCCAGGTCGCGCGCCAAACGCGGATATTTCTTGAACAATCGGCCTATCGGCTGCATCCGCGTTTTCATCACCGCGTTCTGCAAATTAACCACCAGCGTATCCAGCTGCGTGACGGATTGATCCAGTTCGCGCAAGATGTCCACATCGTTGCGTCCTTGCAGAAGACTGGAGCGCAAATGGGTCAGGCGATTCTTGGTCAGCCCGATTTCACCTGACAGGTTGAGTACCTGATCCAGTCGGCTGGTTTCCACGCGTATCGTTGATTCCCTGGCTTCCTGTATCGGCACATCTCCATCGCGGCGGCCTACCGTCGCGCCCGGCACATCCTCGGTGCGCCTGCCAAATGCTTTTTTGGTGGATTCCTCCTCCGCCACGGCCTCGGCAATTTTTTCAGGATCGCGGGTGATGCCTGCCGCCGCGACGATGTCCGTGCCATTCAGCGCGTTATACAGGGCTTCCCAATCTGCCTCGGAAAGCTGAGGATCGAGGGATGAGGGTCGAGAAGCGGAGACCGGGGACTGAGCGAGAGGCACTTTCATCTCAACCCTGGCCAACATTTTCCCGGTTAGAGCCGCCTGCAAATTTTCAATAATTTGCGCGGGTGCGGCGTGCGGTTGCCGGCTTTGCTGCAACGCGTCAAACATTCTGCGCACGTCGGATGTCGCGGCAAAAATCACATCCATCAATTCGGCACTGAGCGTCAATTTCCGGTTGCGCAGTTTGTCGAACAAATTTTCGGTGAGGTGACATAGCGTCACCAGTTCGGTCGCGTTGAGAAAACCCGCCCCCCCCTTGATGGTATGGAACCCCCGGAAAATTTCATTCAACAGATTGCTGTCGTTCGGGTGTTTCTCCAGTTCCATCAACTTGCTGTCCACGTCGGACAACATCTCGCCCGCTTCCAGCAAAAAGTCGCTCAATAATTCTTCCATGCCTGAAAAATCGTTCATGCTTTTCTCCAATTTTAGGGAGTGATGAGTGATGCGGGAAAAAAGGTAACCAACCCCACACTCACTACGGGAACACGAAGTGCCGCCCTACTCCCCGAATTTGCCCAGGAAAACGCTGATTTATTCGATCTTGTCGTTTCCGCTTTTTCGGAAACCTTTTTTAATCAAGATGCTGGATTCCGGCCTACGCCGGAATGACGAATAAATCAAGGTTTCCCTAGAATCCCAAACTTTCCAGCAAATCGTCTACCTGATCCTGGCCGGTCACGACATCGGTACGCCCGTTCGGTTTGATGACAGGCCCGTTCAACAATCCGGAATATCCGGCCTTCCTGTCCGCTGGCGGCGCATTTTCCAGCAACAACGACAATAGCTGCTGCTCCATCTGTTGGGTCACTTCGATGATTTTCTTGATGACCTGACCCGTCAAATCCTGAAAATCCTGCGCCAGCATAATTTCCATTAAATAGGCATTGGTCGCCTTGGTTTGTTTGGGTATAACCGTCAGAAAAGCGTGGGTTTGCATTGCCAATGCCTTGAAATCCGCCACCTCCAGTCGCTTTTCAAACAGCATTTGCCACTGCGCCGCCAAACGGTTTGCCTCGGTTCCCATGTTTTCTACCAGGGGTTGCGCCGCCTCCGTCGCATTCAATACCTTCTCCGCAGCCTGTTGGGTCAATGTAGCGACATAATTCAGCCGGTCATGGGCATCCGGGATGCTTGAGGCAGCCGCTTCGATTGCCTTGTTCAAGCCCAGTTCGCGCAAACTGTCGTGCAGCGTTCGTGTCATCTGGCCGAGCTGGTTGATGACCTTGCCCGATTTCTCCTCATTCGCGGCGGACGGATCATTCGCAACAGGCGGGCTTTGGCAGGCAGTTTCTTCTCCCGCTTGTTCCCGGGGTTGGGCCGAAACGATGCTATCGAATAATGCTTCGAGATCGTCGGAATCCTGTGTTGCCGTATTGGTAGCCATGTCAGTTCTCACTTATTCATGTTTTGGAAGATTTTTTTCAGCTTTTCATCCAGCGTGGCCGCCGTAAACGGCTTGACCACATAACCCGATGCGCCCGCCTGCGCCGCTGCGATGATGTTCTCGCGCTTGGCTTCCGCTGTGACCATCAACACCGGCAGATGCTTGAGCCTGATGTCGGCACGAATGGCGCGCAGCAACTCGATACCCGTCATGTTGGGCATATTCCAGTCCGACACGACAAAATCAAAGGCTTCCGAGCGCAGCTTGCTGAGTGCCTGAACGCCGTCCTCGGCTTCCTGCACATTGACAAACCCCAACTCCTTGAGCAGATTCCGCACGATGCGGCGCATCGTAGAAAAATCATCCACCACCAAAAATTTAGTACTTTCTATGCCCATCACAATCTCCAAATTTAGTAAGTGGAAAGCGGGAAGTGGAAAGTGGGAAAACCATCCCAACTCACCACTAAGGCACGAAGTGCCGTTCTACTTGCCACTTGCTGCCACTAAGTCAGCAACGGCCTGAGCGTTGATGACAAAATCATCGAATCAAACTTGGGAACGTAAT
>JAVHSF010000338.1:0-2518 GCA_036172035.1 Gallionella sp.
CTTTGAATCCATTCACAACCATTCGGCTTACGCGCTGATCGAGCGGGACAAAACCCTGTAGGGGCGTATGGCAATACGCCCTGACTGATTATTCACAACGGGCGTATGCCATACGCCCCTACAACCCATGAACCCCATCGCTATCTTCCGTCATATATCCATCGAGGGGCCGGGCTATCTGGCCGAATTCCTCGACGCGCGCGACATTCCCTGGCAGCTGATCGCGATTGACGCAGGCGACGATATGCCTTTGTCCTCGAAGGACTATTCCGGCCTGGTGTTCATGGGCGGGCCGATGAGCGTCAACGATGATCTGCCGTGGATAGCGCAGGAGCTGGCTCTGATACGCGACGCGGTCGCGCGGGATGTGCCGGTACTCGGCCATTGTCTGGGCGGGCAACTGATGAGCCGTGCGCTGGGCGGCGCGGTTGTCCGTAATTCGGTAGTAGTCCGGGATGCAAATGGTCTTGCCAGCGCCCATCACCCCAACCCTCTCCCCAACCCTCTCCCGCAAGCGGGCGAGGGGGCGAACGAATCGCTACGCGAAATTTATGTTAACGAGATTGGCTGGGGCGATGTGACGGTTGCCGACAACGATATTGCGCGCGACTGGTTCGGCGCAGTGCAGAATTTTCCGGTATTTCACTGGCATGGCGAAACCTTCAGCCTGCCGCAGGGCGCAACGCGTCTTTTGTCCAGCGAACATTGTGTCAATCAGGCCTTCGCCATCGGCAAACACCTCGCGCTGCAATGCCATATCGAAATGACCGGGGCGATGGTTGCCGAATGGAGTGCGCTCGGTGCCGAAGAAATCGCCGCCAGCCTCGGCAGCCCTGCCGTGCAATCGGCTGATGCCATGCAGCAGCAGGCCGCAAAGAAACTCCCACAACTGCATCAGGTTGCCGAACGGCTCTATGCGCAGTGGATGAGCGGATTGCACGGTTAGCAGGAGCATTTGCACCGGCATGATGCCTCCATGAGGTTGCTATTCTGCTGAACCACCTGTTTCCCGACTGTGCAATAAGGTCGGCTCTTAAGCGTTGACAATTAAGCGTTGACAGTGCTGCGGTTTGGCAGGTAGCCTTCAAATCTATCGGGTTTATTCAGGAAAGTGCCATGGTCAACAGAAAGCATCAAAGCATCATTCGTGCGCAATTATCCGAATTTTCATTGCCGCCCATCACCGATGGCCTGGTGCTTGGACGACTGTCACCTATCGGCCACGTGGCGGTTGGTACGGCGTTGAACCTGCTGACTACGACGGCGTTTGAACACTTGCCGATAGAGGATGACGTGATCGGTGATGTGCTGATACGCAGTGCCATTTTGCGCAAAACATCCAGGGAACAGTTGATCAAGTTTGTGCTTCAGGAGATCAAGCCGGTCATGGGCGCGGAAGAAATCATTCGTCTGGATATCAAAATCGAAATATTGCTGGAAGTGAAGCAGTCATGAGTTCGGCTTTTCAGGTCAAGGATTGTTTGTACCCGCGCATGCTCAAGGTGGGAAGGCTACAAAAATACCGCGATGTGGCTGGAGCCACGGCAATCAGACCGAATGTCTTTGCCGTGTTTGATGAGGAAGAAAATTTTTTAGGTCTGGTGACGGCGAATCAAGCCGGACTGTTTCCCGCCCGGGTATTTTCTGATCTGCTGGTACGCAGAGAGCCTCAGCCCGTCTTGCTGACCACGCCGTTGGACGAGGTCATGGCACGCTTCAAGGTTGAGAAAAGCGAATTCATGGCCGTCGTTGAGGAGGGAAAATTTGTCGGTGTTGTTTCCGAATCCAGCTTGTTTGCAGGCTTGATTGGCAAACTGGAGGTTGAGCTCGACTATCACAGGCTGGCGAGTCTGGTGTTTGATAATACCTCGGAGGGAATCATCATCACCGATCAGGCCGCGCACATCGTGCACGTGAACAGTGCTTTCAGCAAAACAACCGGTTACCCGCTCGATGAAGTGCTGGGCAAAAGCCCCAACATCCTTCATTCCGGCCTGCAGGATAAATCCTACTACGACACTATGTGGCGAACACTTTTGGAAAACGGTGAATGGGAGGGGGAGTTATGGAACCGTCGCAAGAATGGCGATGTTTATCCCGAGTGGTTGCATATCAATGCGGTGCATGATTCCGGTGGCAGGGTCGTTAATTACGTCGGGGTATTCTCGGATATAGGCCCGAATAAGGAAATACAGCGCCAGTTGCAGCGGCTGGCTTTTTACGATCCGCTGACTGCCTTGCCAAATCGCCGCCTGTTCAATGACCGGCTTGAGCATTTGGTTTTACAGGCGAGCCGCCAGAATGAAGCTTTTGCCCTGTTATTCATTGATCTGAACCGGTTCAAGAATATCAATGACGCGTTTGGACATGCAGCGGGCGATAAGTTGTTGAAGCACGTTGCAGCTTCCATCAGCAAAGCGGTACGTGAATGCGATACCGTGGCGCGACTGGGCGGTGATGAATTTACGGTGATACTGTCTGATTGCCGTGAAATAAGGTCGGCGGCAGCCGTCGCACA
>JAVHSF010000339.1:0-2516 GCA_036172035.1 Gallionella sp.
CTGGAAAAAATCAAGACGGGTCGCCCCAACAAGCATTAACCGGCTGAAAAATTAACTGCCATTCCCGCGCCAGCCGGAAGGGCAGTTTGGAGATTTATTCCCTGACCGTCGTGCTGGCAAGCTGGCGCAGCAACTCGTCTTGCGCACATTTGCGTACTGCACGGCGCGGCTGTTTCTGGTGATACTGACCTGTGCCGTTCATTTCCCATGCCTGGCAATTATCCTGCAAATAGGCTTTTAGCCCTTCATCCAGTACGCGTTTCTTGAGCTTTGGGTTGAGGATGGGGAAGCACGCTTCGATGCGCCGGAAGAAATTTCTGTCCATCCAGTCAGCAGAGGCCAGATAAACGTCATGCTTCAAATCGTTGCGGAAATAGAAGATGCGGGTGTGTTCCAGAAAACGTCCGATGATGGAGCGTACGCGAATGTTTTCCGACAGACCCGCTACGCCGGGACGCAGCGCACATACCCCGCGCACGATTAAATCCACCTTCACCCCCGCCTGCGAAGCCTCGTACAACGCGGTGATGGTTTGCGGTTCGAGCAGGGCATTCATCTTGGCGATGAGGTGCGCGCGCTTGCCCGCCCTGGCAAGCGATGTCTCGTTTTTGATGGCACGCAAAACTTCGCTGTGCATCGAGAAGGGCGATTGCCACAGATGATGGAGCTTGCGCGCTTTGCCGAGGCCGGTGAGCTGGCTGAACATCTCGTTTACGTCGGCGCAGATTTCCTCGTTGCCGGTGAACAGGCCGAAGTCGGTATAAAGCCGCGCGGTGCGCGGGTGATAATTGCCCGTGCCGAGGTGGACATAACGGCGCAATTTGCCATCTTCGCGGCGCACCACCATCAGCATCTTGGCGTGGGTTTTGTGACCCACCACGCCATACACCACATGCGCGCCGACTTCTTCCAGGCGGGTCGCCCAGTTGATGTTGGCCTCCTCGTCGAAGCGAGCCATCAATTCCACGACGACGGTGACTTCGATGCCGCGTTCGGCGGCGCTGATGAGCGCCTCCATTAGCGCGGAGTCTGTACCGGTGCGATAGACGGTTTGCTTGATGGCGACCACGTTTGGGTCGTGGGCGGCTTGCTGGATAAAATCAATCACCGGCCTGAAAGACTGGTAAGGGTGATGCAACAGCACGTCGCCCTTGCGGATTACCTTGAACATGTCCGCGCCCTTCTTTTGCAAAACAGTCGGCACGCCCGGCACAAAGGCCGGAAATTTCAGGTCGTCGCGATCCACCATGCCGGGTATTTCCATCAGGCGCACCAGATTGACCGGGCCGTGTACACGAAAAACATCATTGGCGGTCAGTTTGAATTCCCGGCGCAATAGCTCTTCTACTTCAGGCGAGCAGTTGTCGGCTATTTCCAGGCGCACGGCATCGCCGAAATTGCGTTGCGGTAATTCGCCTTGCAGGCTGAGGCGGAGGTTTTTGACCTCTTCCTCATCCACGAACAGATTGCTGTTGCGCGTGGCGCGGAACTGGTAGCAGCCCAGCACTTCCATGCCGCTAAACAGTTCGTCCACATGCGCGTGCATGATGGAAGACAGGAACACGAAGCCATGTTCGCAACCGCTGATTTCCTTCGGCATGGGAATGGTGCGCGGCAGTACGCGCGGGGCTTGTACGATCGCGCGGGTGGAATTGCGCCCGAAGGCATCGCGACCTTGCAGTTCCACAGCAAAATTCAGGCTCTTGTTGAGTACGCGCGGGAAAGGGTGCGCGGGATCCAGCCCGATGGGGGTTAGCACCGGCATCACTTCGCGGAAGAAATAATCCTTGACCCAGGCTCGCTGGGCTTCGTCCCATTGCGTGCGGCGCAGGAACTTGATGCCTTGCGCGGCCAGTGCTGGGGTGAGCTTTTCATTGAATAACTGATATTGCCGCTTGATCAGTTGATGCGCCTGTTCGCGCACCAGGTTGAGGGCCTGTATGGCTGTCATGCCATCCGCATTGGTAGTAAGGCCGCCATGCTTGATTTGTTCCATCAACCCGGCCACGCGCACTTCGAAAAATTCATCGAGATTGCTGCTGACGATGCACAAGTATTTCAGGCGTTCCAGCAAGGGGATGGCATCCTCCTCCGCCTGCGCGAACACTCGGAGGTTGAATTCGAGTAGCGCGACTTCTCGGTTGAGGAATTGCAGCGGGGGAAAGGCGTTGGACAAGAGCGGATACCTTAATTTTTGGGGGGAACATAACCTTCCGGCATTTGCGTATTTTCGCCGAAAAAGTAGTTTTCCATTTGCGTCGCCAGATATTTGCGCGCCGCCAGATCGGCCAGATTGAGACGATTTTCGTTCACCAGCATGGTCTGGAACTTGATCCAGCCGGTCCAGGCTTCCCTGGAGACATTCTCGAAAATCCGCTGACCCAGCGGGCCGGGGTAGGGCAGGCGCTCCAGGCCTTCGGCTTCGCGTCCCAGTTTGATGCAGTTGACCATTCTTGTCATTTTGTAATTCTCCGTGTGATTGATTGTGCGCCGCGATTATGACATCACTGTGACAG
>JAVHSF010000340.1:0-11612 GCA_036172035.1 Gallionella sp.
CGTTTTTCGTGTGGATGAATTTTTCCGAGTTGAAACGTATCGGTTTGTCTATTTAATTGAACGGGAGAAAATAATATGAACTTGACGATGCCCACCCGCCAGCGTGGTTTAAGTTTTTCGGGATTTATTTTTGGCGCATTCGTACTGGTTTTATTAAGTATCACTGGTCTGAAAATGATTCCGGCCTATATACAAAATGCGACCATCAACAAAATGTTCCTCGCTATTGCGCAAGACCCGGACATGCAAAAAGCAGCGCCACGCGAGATTCGCAACTCATTTAACAAACGCGCCTCGGTAGAGGGCATCACGGCCATTACGTCGCAAGATATTGACATTGAAAGCGATGCGGGTACGCCCGTTTTGAGTGCCAGCTATTCGGTGAAAATACCGCTGGTTGCTAACATCAGCCTTTACATAGACTTCAATCCTCGCAGTGCGGGTAAGTAAGGGACAGTCCGAGTTGTGCGGACAGCTGGGGTATGTGTTTACACAGCCTCAACTGTTGCAACGCGCGCTCACGCATCGCAGCTATTCGTCGGAAAATTACGAACGCCTTGAGTTTCTGGGCGACAGCATCCTGGGTTGCGTGATAGCCAAATACCTATTCAAGGAATTTCCCGAATTGAGTGAGGGAGATTTATCCCGCCTGCGTTCCAATTTGGTCAAGGAAGCAACGCTGGTTATTTTTGCGCAACAACTCAAATTGGGTAGCCTGTTGCAATTGGGTGAGGGCGAACTCAAAAGTGGTGGTTTTCGCCGTCCTTCCATCCTCGCCGATGCCGTCGAATCGCTGATTGGCGCAGTCTGTCTGGATGGCGGTTATCCGGCAGCCGAACAGGTGGTGCTGAACTTGTTTATACCTTACCTCGAGAAAGTGGACATGCTAACCTTGGGCAAGGATGCCAAGACCTTGTTGCAGGAACATTTGCAAGCTCAACGGTTAGCCTTGCCAAACTATATGATGCTGGAAACCCGGGGTGAGGCGCACGCACAGCTATTTCAGGTGGAATGCGCTATTCCGTCGCTTAACATTACCACGCACGGCGAAGGTAGTAGCCGCCGCAATGCCGAACAACAAGCCGCTCTGGCGGCATATAAATTGATTGGAAATAAAAAATGACCGAAACATCCCATGAAAATAGCGATGAAACTGGACAGAATTGGCCTTTTCGCTGCGGTTATGTTGCCATCGTCGGTCGCCCCAACGTCGGTAAATCCACCCTGCTCAACCGTCTGATCGGGCAAAAAATCAGCATCACTTCGCGCAAGGCGCAAACCACGCGACATCGCATTCACGGCATTTTTACCGATGAACGGTCGCAGTTTGTATTCGTGGACACGCCGGGCTTTCAGACCAAACACCTCAATGCCTTGAATCGCGGCATGAATCGCGTCGTCACCAGCAGTTTGAAGGATGTGCAGGTCGTGTTGTATGTGCTGGAAGCCATGCGTTATGACGAGCGCGACCAGGAAGTGCTAAAACTGTTGCCGGAAGATCAACCGGTGATTTTGGTACTCAACAAGATTGACGAAATTGCCGACAAAGGGAAACTGTTTGATTTTGCTGAACAAATTTCCAGGGATTTCAAATTCTCCGCGATCGTTCCCGTCAGTGCCAAACTGGGCAAAAAAGTGGATGAATTGCGCGAAGCGATACGCGGCTTCCTGCCGGAAGGCGATTTGATTTATGCCGAAGACGACATAACCGACCGCAACGAACGCTTTTTGGCTTCGGAACTGTTGCGCGAAAAAGTTTTCCGCTATACCGGCGACGAGCTGCCTTATTCGGTCAGCGTGGTGATCGAGGCGTTCAAAATGGACAAGAAACTACGCCGTATCAGTGCCGCGATTCTGGTGGACAAGGAAGCGCACAAGGCCATGCTGATCGGTAAAAAAGGCGAGAAACTCAAAGAAATTGCCAGCCAGGCACGTCTGGACATGGAAAAGCTGTTCGACGGCAAAGTCTTTCTGGAAGTCTTTGTCAAGGTGCGCAGCGGCTGGGCGGACAGCGCGCAAATGCTCCAGACACTGGGGTATGAGTAAGGGTAGACGCAAGTTGGGGGTTGTTACGTTATTTGATGGAGCCAAATGACCAGTCGGCAAAACAGGATGCAGGATGAGCTGGCATTTGTCCTGCATAGCCACCCTTACCGCGAAACCAGTTTGTTGCTCGATGTGTTCAGCCGTCAGCACGGCAGGCAGGCTATTGTGGCGCGCGGGGCGCGTCGTCCCCATTCGGCGGTGCGCGGGGTGTTGATGAGTTTTCAGCCGGTCAGCCTGGCGTGGTTCGGCAAGGGTGAGGTGCGCACCTTGCACCGTGCCGAATGGCAGGGTGGACAGCCCTATTTGCAGGGTACGGCGCTGATGTGCGGATTTTATCTCAATGAGTTGCTGGTCAATCTGCTGGCGCGCAACGATGCGCATGAGCAGTTGTTCGATTATTACCGCGCCACTTTGTATCGCCTCGCACATGAAACTGATCATGCCTCCACCCTGCGTTGCTTTGAAAAACACCTGTTGCAGGAACTGGGGTACGCTCTGGAGCTGGCGAAGGAAGCAGGGGGCGGCAAGCCCGTTCAAGCCGAACTCGGTTATCGTTACATCGTGGAGCATGGCGCAGTGTTGGATGAGGGGATCTCCGATGCGCAGGCTGGATTGCCCGTGTCAGGCAAGACCCTGCTGGCGATGGCGGCAGATGATTACAGCGACCCTGTTGTGGCACAGCAAAGCAAGCAACTGATGCGCATGTTGCTCAACCACCAGCTAGGCGGCAAAGTATTGCACACGCGTGAACTCATCAAGGATTTGCAGAAGCTGTGAAACATTGATTTGCCGTTGCACTCGTTCGTTTTACGAGTATTCACCCCTTTCTGTGCGGGAGAGTATTCGGTACTAAATTGATTAAAAAGGATATTTTAATGAAGAAGTTAGGCTTGAATATTGATCATGTCGCCACTTTGCGCCAAGCGCGTGGCTCGCGTTATCCCAATGTGCTGCGCGCCGCGTTGATTGGCGAAGAAGCGGGGGCGGATGCGATCACGCTGCATTTGCGCGAAGACCGCCGCCACATCCAGGATAGAGATGTGGAAGTGTTGCGCGACATGCTGCAAACCCGCATGAATCTGGAATGTGCCGTCACCGAAGAAATGATTGCGAACGCGCTGCGTATCAAGCCGCATGATTTGTGTTTAGTGCCGGAACGCCGCGAAGAGCTGACCACTGAAGGCGGCCTGGATGTGCTGCGTTATTTTGAGGTGGTCAAATCGGCCTGTGAGCGTTGTCGCGATGCGGGCATCCGCGTGTCCTTGTTCATAGACCCGGATGCTAAACAGATAGATGCGGCAGTGCGCGCCGGTGCGCCGCTGATTGAGTTGCATACCGGTAAATACGCCGATGCCGACAGCGTGCCAGAGCGCAAATTTGAACTGCAACGGATTTGCGCCGCAGCCGAACACGCCCACGCGCAGGGCTTGCAGGTCAATGCCGGCCACGGGCTGCATTACCACAACGTACAGGATATCGTCGCCATTCCGCATATTCTTGAGCTCAACATCGGCCACGCCATCATCGCCGAATCGCTGTTTATCGGGCTGGAGGCGGCGGTGCGCAAGATGAAAGACCTGGTGACGGCTCAGTCTGCCTGAAATGATCTTCGGTATCGGCACGGACATCGTCGAATACGCACGCATCGAAGCGATGTGGCAGCGTCATGGCGTGCGTCTGGCGGAGCGCATGTTGAGTGCGCAAGAGTTGCCCGAATTTTTGTCGCATCCCACGGCGCGCTTTCTGGCAAAACGCTTCGCCGCCAAGGAAGCCTTCGCCAAGGCGGCGGGCAGCGGCCTGCGCCATCCGGTAAGTTTAAGTCGTATCAGTGTTACGCACGACGGCTTGGGGAAGCCGGTGTTGCAATTTGATGTCGAATTACGCACCTATCTGGCGCAACTGGGTGTCAGTGGACACCACCTGTCTATCAGTGATGAGCGCAACATTATCGTCGCGTTTGTGGTACTGGAAACCCACTAAGGAAACGCTGATTTATTTGTCATTGATAGAACATCGGGTTGTATCTGTCCAAGATGATTATGGAAAACGACATGAACGGCAAACTGGCGGCCAGCAAGATCAACGGAGGGGCATGCTTTACCATTACTCCCCCTAATCTTTCCAAACCCATCGCTGCATCGGCTTAGGATATTTGGTGTCAATTTGCTATCATGCCGACCTTGTCATGATGCCGTGCGTCCGGTAGTCTGCCGGACATGCAGGCAGATAACTGTAACCGTCCATCAACCGAGGCTTTAGTTATTCATTCTATTTTTCAATGCGCATTCTGATTAGCAATGACGATGGTTATTTCGCGCCTGGCTTGGCTTGTCTGGCCGAGCATCTGTCAAAAGTGGCCGAGGTCGTGGTGGTTGCGCCCGAACGGGATCGCTCGGGCGCTTCCAATTCGTTGACGCTGGATCGTCCGCTCAAGCTGCGCCGCGCGGCGAACGGCTTTTATTATGTGAACGGTACGCCGACCGATTGTGTGCATCTGGCGGTGACCGGCATGTTGGAACAGCAGCCGGATATGGTGGTGTCGGGCATCAATGCCGGTGCGAACATGGGTGATGACACCCTCTATTCTGGCACGGTGGCCGCCGCGACTGAAGGCTTTCTGCTGGGCATTCCTGCGTTGGCGGTCTCGCTGGTTGGCCGCGATCTCAGGTATTACGAAACGGCGGCGCGCGTCGCGACCGAGCTGGTACAACGCTTTGCCGCGCAACAATCCAGCCAGCCCTGGCTGCTCAATGTGAATGTGCCGGACCTTCCATATGAACAGTTGCAGGGCAGGGAGGTCACTCGTCTGGGCAAGCGCCATAAGGCGGAGCCGGTCATCAAGGCGCTGACTCCATCGGGTGAAACGGTGTATTGGGTGGGGCCTGCCGGCAAAGCGCAGGATGCGGGTGCAGGCACGGATTTTTATGCCTTGTCCGGGCAGCGCGTCTCGATTACGCCGCTGCAAATTGATTTGACGCAATTCAATCAGCTTGACGCGGTAAACCACTGGCTGGGGCAATCATGACGATGCGTTTGAACGGTATCGGCATGACTTCTCAGCGCACCCGGCAGCGCATGATAGAACGGCTGCGCGCACAGGGTATCAAGGACGAAGAAGTACTGGCGGCGATGTTTGATGTGCCGCGTCATCTATTCGTGGACGAAGCGCTGGCGAGCCGCGCCTACGACGATGTGTCACTGCCGATCAATTTTGAGCAGACTATTTCCCAGCCCTATATCGTGGCGCGCATGATAGAAGTGTTGCGCGCCGCCGACGCAGGTGGCAGGCCGATCAAACGAGTGCTTGAAATCGGCACGGGTTGCGGCTATCAGGCAGCGGTGCTGGCGCATCTGTTTCCCGAAGTCTATAGCATGGAACGTATCCAGCCTTTGTACGAGCGCTCGCGACGACAGTTGCGCGACCTGAAACTGCGCAACGTGACGGTGCGTTATGCCGATGGCAGTGCCGGAATGCCGGAAGCCGCGCCGTTTGACGGCATCATCATGGCAGCGGCTGCGCCGACCATGATGGCGGCGTTGCGCGAACAGTTGGCGGTGGGCGGTCGCATGGTGTTGCCGGTGGGGCGGCAGGAGCAATGGTTGTATCTGGTCGAACGCGATGCGCAGGGGTTTCGTGAGTCCAGGCTCGAAGCCGTGAAATTTGTACCTCTTTTGATGGGAAAAGCATGACAAGGATTTGGGCATTGCTGGCAGGGGCAATCTTGCTGGCGGGTTGTGCGACCGGCGGACATCGTGCTGCGGTATCGGAACGTGGCGCATCCGCTACTCAATATGGCGAAAAGCGTTCATCACCAGCCAAAAAACGTCCCACCGACAAGGATGGTCGCCCGCGTGTCTATACGGTACAAAAGGGCGAAACATTGTTTGCTATTGCCTTTGACTACGGTCTGGATTATCACGAGCTGGCCGAGTTGAACAACATTCAAGACCCGAACCGGATACAAGCGGGTCAGCAAATCAGGCTCTTTCCGGGAGGGGCTGGTGCTGCGCCGGGTATTGCAACACAACGTTCATTGATAAAAGAACACCCCAAAGTCTCCAAATATGCCTACAGCGAAGCGGCTGTCGCGAAAGCGCAAGGACGCCCAGACGATGCCGTACACACGGCCAGGGTGGAGAGCAAAACGCTAGTTGAAGCCAAGCCTGAAACGAAAGTTGCGAATAGTGCCGCGAGTGAGGGTGGGGATGATGCGCTGGAATGGAGTATGCCGACGCAGGGAAAACTGGTTGGCAGATTCTCGGAAACCGACAATCGCAAGGGCATAGAAATTGCGGGTCAGCTCGGTCAGCCTGTTTTTGCCAGTGCGCCGGGTAAAGTGGTGTATAGCGGAAGCGGTTTAAGGGGTTATGGTAAGTTGTTGATTATAAAGCATAATAATACATACCTTAGCGCTTACGCCCACAACGACCAGCTGCTGGTGAAAGAAGGCCAGACGGTTACGCGTGGCCAGAAAATCGCTGAAATGGGCAACACCGACAGCGACCAGGTCGCATTGCATTTTGAAGTGCGCCGTTTCGGCAAGCCGGTAGATCCGGCAGATTACTTGGCACTCGGCAATTCTTGAATACGTCCATGCTCAATGTAGTGAACCATGACCGCGATAGCGTGGCGCTGCGTTATGTTTACCCGGTCGTGTCACGCCGTGCCGGGGGCGTTTCGGTCGGCATCAATCTTAATCCCAACAATGCCTGTAACTGGCGTTGCCTGTATTGCCAGGTACCCGATTTGACGCGTGGCACCGCGCCACCCGTGGAGTTGGTGCTGCTGGAAAGCGAGTTGCGCGGATTTTTGACGGAATTGCTGCACGGCGATTTTATGCAAATCCGCGTCCCGGAAGGGGCGCGGCGCATCAATGACATTGCGCTGTCCGGCAATGGTGAGCCGACCAGTGCGGCTGAGTTTTCCCAGGTGATAGGGCTGATTGCGCGCGTGCGGCATGATCTGGCTGTGCCGGAAACGGTGAAGACGGTGTTGATTACCAATGGCAGCCTGCTTTATCGTGCCGATGTTCAGCAGGGTTTGCGTCGGATGTCCCAGATACAGGGTGAAGTGTGGTTCAAACTGGATCGCGCCAGCGAGGCGGGCATGCTGCGAATCAACGACACCCATGTACGCCTCAGTCAGGTTCGTGCAAACCTCATCGCGGCGATCAACGTCTGCCCGACTTGGCTGCAAACCTGCTGGTTCGCGCTGGATGGTGCGCCGCCATCAAGCCAGGACGAGGATGACTATCTGCAATTCGTCGCCGGGTTGCTGCGTGACGGGCATCCGCTGCGAGGTGTGCTGTTGTATGGGCTGGCGCGTCCGTCCATGCAAACAGAAGCTCCGCGCCTGTCTGCCTTGCCCGCCGCAGCCCTGCAAAATTTCGCCGCCCGCATCGCCAGGCTAGGCTTGCCCGTCAAGGTCAGCGCCTAGCAGCCTGTCGGACTTAATCTGTCTTGCCAGCATGAAAACAAGTTACTGCAAGTCACTACAGCCGCGATGAAGATGGACAGCGAAGCCCTGCAATTATTGGTCACGCGCGCGATGCCTTACGGTAAATACAAAGGGCGGTTAATCGCCGATCTGCCGGGGCATTATCTCAACTGGTTTGCGCGTGAGGGTTTTCCGTCGGGTGAGTTGGGCAAGCTGATCGCCCTGATGCATGAACTCGACCATAACGGCTTATCGTCTTTGCTGGATCCGCTGCGAGAAAGCTGATCTCAATGGTTGGGGGGCGGCAGGGACGGGTTAGCCGCTAAAAACAGCGCTACCTCGCCAGTCTGTTTCTGCTGTTGGTGGGCGGTACTGGGTTCGAACCAGTGACCCCTGCCGTGTGAAGGCAGTGCTCTACCACTGAGCTAACCGCCCTGCAGATTGCTTTTGGAAGGGCGCGAATTAGAGCATATCTTGGCGAGTAAGGTCAATTTATTTATGCATGGGGTGGGCAAAGCTCGTAAAATGCGCGCTCTTTTTGTTTTTTAAAGTTTAAGTTATGACTATACGTACCCGCTTTGCCCCCAGTCCGACCGGTTATCTGCACATAGGTGGGGCTCGTACCGCCCTGTATTCGTGGGCTTATGCACGCAAATTTGGCGGCACTTTTATTTTGCGCATCGAGGATACCGATCTGGAACGCTCCTCGCAGGCATCTGTGCAAGCGATCCTGGATGGTATGTCCTGGTTGAATCTGGGCTATGACGAAGGTCCGTTTTATCAGATGCAGCGCATGGATCGCTACAAGCAAGTGCTGGGACAAATGCTGGAAGAGGGCAAGGCCTATTACTGTTACACCCCCCCGGAAGCGTTGGAGGCGACGCGCGAAGCGCAGCGTGCCAAAGGCGAAAAGCCGCGTTACGACGGTCGTTGGCGGCCAGAGCAGGGCAAGGTGTTGCCTGTTCCGCCCGCAGACATCAAGCCGGTGGTGCGTTTCAAAAATCCCCAACACGGCGTGGCAGCTTGGGACGATATGGTCAAGGGGCGTATCGTGTTTGAAAACAGCGAGTTGGACGACCTGATTATCGCCCGCCCGGATGGTACGCCGACCTATAATTTTTGCGTCGTGGTGGATGATCTGGATATGGGGATCACGCAAGTGATACGCGGTGACGATCATGTCAACAACACGCCGCGACAGATCAATATTCTCAAGGCGCTCGGGGCAACTCCGCCGCAATATGCCCATGTGCCGATGATTCTGGGTAGCGACGGTGAGCGTCTGTCCAAGCGTCACGGTGCGGTCAGTGTGATGCAGTATGCGGAAGACGGTTTTTTGCCTGAGGCGTTGATCAATTACCTGTCCCGACTGGGTTGGTCGCACGGAGATGATGAAGTCTTCTCCATGCAGCAATTCGTTGCATGGTTCGGGTTGGATCACATCAGCAAATCGGCGGCGCAATTCGATCCCGAGAAGCTGCGCTGGCTGAACCAGCATTACATCAAACTGGCTGATGACACGCGCCTCGCGGAACGGGTAACAAGGTATTTGCTGGATCGCGGTATTGCGGTGAGCGATGCGCCAAAATTGGAGCAGGTGATTGCGCTGTATAAGGGGCGTACGGCGACTTTGGTCGAGCTGGCGGATGAGGCGGAAGTGTTTTACACCGAAGTACATCCCGCGCAGGAACTGCTCGATGCGCAGTTGACAGCGGAGGTCTTGCCTGCGCTGCGTGAGCTTGCCGGGCGTTTCGCCGAAGTTGTCTGGGAAGCACCCGTGCTGGCCGCGCTAATCAAAGAGTTGCTTGCGAAACACAACCTGAAAATGCCCAAGCTGGCGATGCCGTTGCGCGTGATGCTGGTAGGCCAAACTCACACGCCATCGGTAGATGCGGTACTGGCCTTGTTTCCACGCGAAACGGTTCTGGCGCGTATGGCGAAATATCTTTGATGGCGAAGAAAAGAAACGAGTCGGAGAAAAGGCTTTACAGCGAAGGGCGCTGTCAATATAATGCGCGCTCTTCGGATTTGGGGGTATAGCTCAGCTGGGAGAGCGCTTGCATGGCATGCAAGAGGTCAGCAGTTCGATCCTGCTTATCTCCACCAAAATTCACGTCCCTATCGTCTAGAGGCCTAGGACATCGCCCTTTCACGGCGGTAACACGAGTTCGAATCTCGTTGGGGACGCCAGATTTTATGAGGTTGTTAAAAAACGAAAAATTTGAGTTTTTTGACCACTTTCAAGCCTTGAGCCGAGCCTCAAGAATTTTTTGTAAGGTACCACGTCCCTATCGTCTAGAGGCCTAGGACATCGCCCTTTCACGGCGGTAACACGAGTTCGAATCTCGTTGGGGACGCCACATAATAATGCGCAGCAGGATTTTGCGGAGTTTAAAGGAAGTTTGTCCATTAAGTCCGATAGATTCCTGGTTTGCCAAAATGGTTAAAACTGATGCGCGCTTGAAAAGCATTAAAGATTTTCTGCAGATTGCCGATAAAAGCCTTGAGATATTGCTCAAGGCTTTTTTTTTGAATAAAGTCCGGGGCTAACAGTCTGGGGTAAAAGCCGTAGTTTGATGTGATGAGAGATAGCAAAATTCAGAATTCGATGGTGCGCGAAGATACGGTACGGGTTGATTCACGAAACGATAGGGGTGATGACGAGCCGAATTTATCATTGCAGTTGCCGGTTGGTGTCAAAAATTACATTACACCGGACGGGTATCGCAAGTTGCACGCGGAGTTGGAAAAGTTGTGGAAGGAGGAACGTCCGCTGCTGGTCAATACCATTACTTGGGCGGCATCGAATGGAGATCGTTCCGAGAATGGTGATTATATTTACGGGAAAAAGCGCCTGCGTGAAATAGACCGGCGCGTGCGCTTTTTGCGTAAACGTATAGAACATGCCGAGGTGGTTGATCCGGCGCAGCGCGGGGGGTGTGAGCAGATTTTTTTTGGTGCTACCGTGACGGTCTGCAATGATAAAGGGTGTGAAGAGACGTATTCAATCGTTGGTGTGGACGAGGCGGATGTGGCGCGAGGTCATATCAGTTGGGTCTCACCGTTGGCGCGATCCTTGCTCAAGTTGCGCAAGGGTGAAGTGGCGATGCTGCACACCCCGGTCGGGATAATTGAACTGGAAGTGCTGAGTGTGGTCTATCTGCCCTTGCGATAGCTTGTGCTGTCGGTCGTCAGGACGGTGTCTGTCACGGGTTGTATCGTGGGATTGTTTTTTCGGGGAGTTAGTCGGCTATGAATACAGCGTTGTTGGCGATATTGAACAATAATGTAGAAAATTATCCGCACGCGCTGGAGCAACAGTTTCCGCGTATCCTCGATAAGATCATGTCGTTGTGGAATAAGCCGGACATTGATAATTATTTTGCCGAATTGATGGTTAGTAAGCGGATCAATCGGCAGGGGTTTCCCGTCGAGGTTGCCTCGGACATCATTTATTTGAGCGTGATTTATGCCAGGCAGCATGCGCCCTTGAACATGGGCAATCCCTGGGATGAATTGCCCGATCATTTCAGGCAGCAGATTGAGATGCAGGGGTTGCCATTTTCCAGGAAGGGGTTTATTCAGGCTGTGGAGTCGGGCGACAGCATCGCAGTTTCACTATTTATTGGCATCGGTTTGGATGTGGATATTTGTGATGAACGGCAGTGGACTCCGTTGATGATTTCGGCGTTTAACGGTAACGAGGAGGTTGCTGCATTGTTGATAAAAGCGGGGGCAAGCCTCAATCACCGCGATGCTGCGGGATATACTCCCCTGCATTGGGCTGCGTTTAACGGTTATACGGAAGTGGTCAGTTTGCTGCTGAATAAGGGCGCGGATGTCAATGCGAGCAGTGCCTATGGTTGGACTCCCTTGCTTCAGGCTGTCACGCGGGGGTATCTGACGGTCAGTTCGATATTGCTGAGCAGGGGGGCGGACGTGAATGCCGTTTCCGATGATGGTTGGACTGCCTTGCATAAAGCGGCGGCTAATGGTTTCTTGCAGGAAGTACTTTTGTTGTTGAGCAAAGGAGCCGATGTGCGAGCCAGGTTTGCAGACGGTACCACGCCGATTGATCTTGCTAAAAAAAACCGGCATCAACAAATTGTGCTGGCGCTGATGGCGAAGG
>JAVHSF010000341.1:0-2485 GCA_036172035.1 Gallionella sp.
TACGACAAAAAATATGGTCAAATTTATCACTTTTGAAGGCGTGGACGGGGCGGGGAAAAGCACCCATCTGGCGTGGTTTGCCGAGGCGCTGCGCGCGCGCGGCGCGGAGGTACTGGTGACCCGTGAACCTGGCGGGACGCCGCTGGGCGAGCAGTTGCGCGAGATGTTGCTCAATCAACCGATGAGCATCGGCACGGAAGCGATGCTGATGTTCGCTGCGCGTCTGGAACATGTGGAGCAGGTCATCAAGCCCGCCTTGCTTGTCGGCAAGTGGGTCATTTCGGATCGCTTTTCGGATGCCAGTTTCGCCTATCAGGGTGCTGGTCGCGGCATGGACTGGGAAAAATTACGCCAGCTTGAACAGTGGGTGGGTTTGCAGCCTGATCTGACGCTGTTTTTCGATGTGCCGGTGGAAGTGGCGCGGCAACGTCTGGCGAACAATGTCAGCTTGGATCGCTTCGAGCAGGAACAGGGTGACTTTTTTGAACGGGTACGCGCCGGATACCACCGGCGGGTGGCCGAAAATCCGCAGCGTTATGTCGTGATAGATGCGGCGCAGGCGTTGCTGGCGGTGCAGAACCAGTTGGCTGAAATTATCGCATCATTATGAAAATAAACGAGATTTATCCCTGGCAAAACGACGACTGGGCGCGCTTGATGACTTTGCGCGAACGGGTATCGCAAGGGCTGTTGTTCAAGGGCATGAAGGGCATCGGCAAGCTGGAACTGGCGATGAATTACGCCCGTGCCTTGTTGTGCCAGCAGCCGAATGGCGGCGGCTTTGCCTGCGGGGTGTGTCCTTCCTGCCATTGGTTGGAGCAGGGTTCACATCCCGACTTTCGTTTTCTGCAACCCGAAGCTGATAGCGAGGAAGCCGATCCCGCCAAGAAGCTGTCAAGGCAAATTACGGTAGATCAGATTCGTGGCCTGGCCGATTTTCTGGGGATGTCCGCGCATCAGGGCGGACATCGGGTGGTATTGATCCATCCGGTCGAGGCGATGAACAGCAACGCCGCAAATGCTTTGCTAAAAAATCTTGAGGAGCCGCCAGCCGGTTTTATCTTCATCCTGGTAACGCACAGGCCGCAGCAATTGTTGCCCACGCTGTTGAGCCGCTGTTTGTCACTGGCGCTGGCTGCGCCCGATACCGCCAGTGCCACGCGCTGGCTGGCGCAGCAGGGGGTTAAAAATCCCGGCGATGCCCTGGCGGTTTGCGGTTTCTCGCCTTTGCTGGCGTTGCAGAATGCCCGGCAAAGCGCCTCGGATGCGCGCGAGAAATTGCTGCATGCGCTGCGCCAACCTGCGGCACTGGATGTTCTTGCGCTGGCGGATGTCTTGCAGAAAACCGAGCAGGTGCAGCTGGTGCAGTGGTTGCAGCAATGGTGTCATGACCTGGTTTCGATGAAGCTGGCGGGTAGCGTGCGTTATCATCCCCGCGAAGAGGCGCTCATTAGGGAACTGGTCGCGCCACTGGATGCCATCAATCTGGCGCGCCTGCAAAATTACCTGCAAACCGCGAAACGCGAAGCGCAACACACGCTCAACCCCAAACTGTTCCTCGAATCGCTGCTGTTTACCTATACCCGACTTGCGAGCAAATAATCATGTCCTTTGTAGATTCCCATTGCCACATCAATTTCCGCGAGCTTGCGGAAAACCTCACCGAAGTACTGGCAAAAATGCAGCAAAACGACGTGGTGAACGCGCTGTGCGTATCGGTCAATTTGGCTGATTTCCCGCAAGTGCTGGCGTTAGCCTCGCACTATCCGCATATCTATGCCTCGGTCGGTGTGCATCCCGACTATGAACAGGTCGAAGAGCCGACTGTCGCGCGGCTGGTGGCGCTGGCGCAACCCGCCAAAGTGGTCGCGATCGGCGAAACGGGGCTGGATTACCTGCGTTTGAGCGGCGATCTGGAGTGGCAGCGCGAGCGTTTTCGCAAGCATATTCGCGCTGCGCGTGAATGCGCCAAGCCGCTGATCATTCATACCCGCAACGCCGCCGAAGATACCTTGCGCATCATGGCGGAAGAGCAAGCGGCGGAGGCGGGTGGGGTGTTGCACTGTTTCACGGAAAGCTGGGAGGTGGCGCAACAGGCGTTGGACATGGGCTTCTATATTTCATTTTCCGGCATCATCACTTTCAAAAGCGCCAGGCAGATCAAGGAAGTCGCGCAACGTGTGCCGCTGGATCGCATGCTGATCGAAACCGATTCACCCTATCTGGCTCCTGTGCCTTTTCGCGGCAAGCTCAATCAGCCCGCATATGTGAAGCATGTCGCCGAAGAAATCGCGCTGCTGCGCGGCATCAGCGTGGCTGAAGTGGGACGACGTACCAGCGAGAACTTTTCGCGTTTATTCAAGTTGTCATGATGGCCTGTAAAAAAAGTTGACAGAATTTTAGAACCCCTTATAATTCGCGCCTCACAAAGCGGGAGTAGCTCAGTTGGTAGAGCGATACCTTGCCAAGGTATAGGTCGAGAGTT
>JAVHSF010000342.1:0-2474 GCA_036172035.1 Gallionella sp.
TCGAGCTCCTACAAATGTAGCACCTTCCGAGGGGGCAACGCCAAGCACAACGAGGCTGACGACAAAAAACAGGGGAGACCGAAGTCTCCCCTGTTTATTTGTTAGCAGTTTCGCGGAGGATCGTTTAACACATCAAACGACGCTCCTTGATTCTGTTAACTTACCATGCAGCTTCCAACATCAAAGTTGTCAGGTTTGTAACGGTACCAGCAACATGAGAAGAACCGGTGTAGTGACTGTAGTTCACGTGTGCAGCAACGTTCATTGCAACATCATAAATACCAGTCAACGTGAGCGCGTTATCACCATTCAAGACCAGCGCACCGTTATTACCGCTACGGTAAGCTGCGCCCAGATGCAATGTGTGAGGGATTACAGAGTAATCAGCACCGATAGTGAAGGCTTTTCTGTCTGAATTGAGACCAGAAACACCACCTGACAATGCGTTACCCAAAGCGGTTGTAGGTGCTTTGGCGTATTGTGCGTAAACGCTCAATTCGTTGCCGCCCACTTCGCCTTGTGCTTGCAAGTCCAAGAAGGTTGCCTTAGTGTCAAGGTCAGTCAAGCCAGCAAAATTAGCTGCGGCCAAACCAGTGCCTGTCGTACCGCCCATCACACCCAAACCACCGACGATTGCCCAGTCACCCACGGTAGGAGTAGCAGCGATACGCAAATAGTTGCTCTTCATGTCGAAAGAAGGAAGCGCACCACCGTTAGCACCCATAGCAAACGCAGGAGCCCACTTGGTCAAAGTGATGTAACCCATGTCATTTTGGGCAGCCAAGGTGAAACCAGTTGCTGGTGTTGCAAAACCGATGTATTGCACAGCAGAAGTTTCTGTACGGTGTTCAGCCCAACGGTTAGCACGCATCACGCCACCACTGGACAACTCATAGCCGTAGGAAACGCCCAAACCGTCCGTTGTAAATGGAACCAAAGACAATTTTGCGCCGCCCATATCAAAGCTGATAGGCAATTTAGCACCTGCAAGCAATGCACCGCCAGCAGCTGCTGTGTTACCTTCGAACAAGAAGCCAATGTTTTCAGCTACGCGACCACCGAAGAACAGACTAAACTCGTCACCAAAACCCAAATAACCGTTACCTGTTGTGTTACCAGTGATTGCGCCTGGGAGTGCTGCGCCTGCGTTGGCTTTTTGATAACGCACTTTGGCAAACAAAGCGGCATTCAAGGTTGCAGGAATAGACAGGTGTTCACCTTCTACTTTTTCTTGCGCGCCCATCATGGTGTAGCCCGCTGCTTTGAATGCACGACCGAAGCCGTTCAACACTGGGAAGTGTTGGTTGTGGCAAGCAGAGCAAGCCATACCAGTTTGACGTGCGAATGCTGGCAGAGCCGAAGCTTCTGGAGCGAACGCTACTGCGGCCATTACGCCAGCCAGAGAGAGAACGATTTTTTTCATTGTAATTTCCTTTAAGAGAAAGTTTAGTTTTAGTGCAACTCAAAGTGATTGCAGAACCTCCCGCTTTCACTGGGAGCGGAATTTACAGAGCGCGACGGACTGCGTCAAAAGTTTTTATGGTTTGTGTTGTTTTTTTGCAACAAGCGCAGTTTTTAGGGGGCTGAGTTATTCCACCTAGCCCCAGATAGATGTAGATTTATTAGGGAGGCACTGATTTATTCGTCATCTCCGCGTAGGCGGAGATCCAGTGCCTTGATATAAATGGATTCCCGCTTTCGCGGGAATGACAAAACCGAATAAATCAGCATCTACTTAGGTTTCGTCATTGATGAAACCACTCGCCATTCGACTCAGCCAGCAAGCTGGCTTGTCGCTGGTTATCCCGCACAATCAGGCCGCAAATAGCGACTGTAGGAGCTCGATTCATCGAGCGATTGTCGTTAAAAATCGCGCAATGAATTGCGCTCCTACAAACCTTAAAGACTTATCGCTCGATGAATCGAGCTCCTACAAAAGCTTCCTGAGAAATGATTTGGGTTGAGTCAGCGTTTCTCTAGCAACAGCGGTTGCACGATGACAAGCTACACGCGATACACCAGCGAGGTCATCACCTTGCCGCTGAGTTTCATCATGGTGGGGACAGGCGGGGGTAAATCTGCGCCACCCAGTTCGACTGCCATATCGGAATGCCCCACTTCATCGGTGTGCATTTGCGTGACGATGGCGCGACTTTTGGCATCTTGCGCAGGCAAGGAAGCTAAGTGGCTTTGCAAATGTTGCCCCACTTGCCGCTCGGTCTCGGCCAAAAAGCCCAGATTCCACTTATCCCCTAACGCCCCCGCCAATGCGCCCAATGCCAACGAGCCTGTGTACCAAAGCGGATTTAACACACTCAGGTGCCCGCCCAATTCATGCACACGCTGGGCTGTCCAAGCCAGATGCTCGGTTTCTTCCTGTGCCGCTTGCAACAGCCTGTGTTGCACAGCGGGGTCACGAGCGGTGAGTGCCTGCCCTTGATACAAGGCTTGTGCGCAGATTTCGCCACTGTGAT
>JAVHSF010000343.1:0-2458 GCA_036172035.1 Gallionella sp.
TGGCACCTTGCCGATGACCAGTCCTCATAATATTCCACCCTTAACCTGACACTCATCCCGCACTCTAACGAGCTTGCTTCGATTCACTTTCCCGAAACCTGATGGTCAGAAATATCCAGAATCGTGAAGAAAAATATATGTGTGGCTATCCAAGTTCAGTTTGCGCACTTGATTAATCCACTACGATGCGAATCGTTTTTCAGAAACCGTTAAGCAGTTGTTTTTTCTTTTGTTCAAACTCATCATCGGTGATGGTACCGTCATTCTTCAAGCCTTGAAGATCTCGCAATTTCTGGGTTGTAGCAAGAGTATTGGCAACGCCCTGTTGATTAGAGTCACTGGCTAATGCAGCTGAAAAGGTATCATCAGCGATTGTAGCTGCAATCAATTTTGAACTGTTCACACCCTTCCTCCCCCTTGTTTCATCAACCTGCTGCAATTTACTACGAGCTGACCACATACCCATCTTAATTTCTTGCCATACAAAACATGTACTGCCAGCGGTCAAATCCAGATTCAAAGTAGATACATCTTCAGCAAGGGAGCTGACAGTGTACTTACCAGGAGCTACATTCAGATGAAAGTAAGTCATCGCGGCAGTTTGACCTAATGTTTTCGAATTAACAGAAACGGTCAGCGGCACCGCAGCACCCATGGTTTCATCTCGAAAAATATATAAACTCGCCTTGCCAGGAATGGAAGTGAAAGTCTTGGCTTGAGCATCTTGGTCCATCGATGCCATCGGAACTGATGCACAACCTGCTAATACGGAGATTAATGCTACAGCGATTAACAAAATGAAATTTTTCATACGATTCCTTAGAATTAGCATTTGCTATGAATAGGTTGACGGTTAGTATTGTTCGAGAAGTTTATGTTTCTTTGCTATAAATTCTCCCTCAGAAATCACACCCTCTTTTCGAAGTTTATTTAACTCACGTAATTTAAAGACCGCTAAATTCGTTGTGGACTTCGAAGAGGTACCACTTTGTCCTTGCAGGCTTTGACGCGGTATAGAACTTTCGTTTGGATTGAGATTTAAACCATTGGTATCAATTGCTACAGACTGGGTAGATACCCCCCAGTTTTCGGCAGCTAATTTTCTATTTGCCTTTCCAGCATCGTAAATAGGTAACATTTTGACTTCAAGCGCTGCAAGCGATTCAATTCGTTTCGGCGATGCAGGGTGTGTTGAAAGAAAATCGAATCTGGATGTTTGCCCAGAAACCTTCATCATTTTTTCCCACAAAGTCACGGCGGCATGGGGGTTATATCCCGCTTTGGCAGCCAACTCTATACCTATAGTGTCAGCCTCATTTTCAGCTACTCTACTATTTGGTAAAGTTACCAACGTCAAGGCAGCCAAGGATGAAACGTCATGAGCGGTTTGTCTATTATTCTGATTCGCAGAAGCAGTAATCGCGACAACTGCCAGTCCAGCGGCAAGGCGCACAGACATTTTCTCGGCAGAGTGACTGGCTAATGCATGTGAAATTTCATGGCCCATTACTTGAGCCAGTTCGTCATCACTCGGATCAACCTTATTAATCAGACCCGTATAGATAGCCATCTTCCCTCCAGCCATGCAGAACGCATTGACTGTTTCAGGTTCGTCAATGACGGTTACACCCCACTTCCAGTTTTTAGTTGCAGGGCGGTAAGTAACTGCCTGAGTAATCAAGCGATTCGTAATATCTTGTACGCGAGCAATCAACTTTAAGTCTTTGCTCAACTTCCCAGATTGCGATAACCCGCTGATTAAAGAACTGTAAGCGCTCGTTGACTGAGAGATGGCAGACTGCTCGGTTACAAGCATCAGTTGCGATCTTCCCGTTATGGCATTGGTTGCGCAACCTGACAGAAAGCAAGCTACTGCAAGCAGCAACACGCTGACTGTATATTTAAGATAGTTACACTTGGTTATCATCATTGTCATGTGTACTGAAGCCATCAGTTTTTGGACATTACCACACACATACAAAACTAGCCATTTGATGGACTAGCTTGTTAAATCTAACGGGCATGGCAAAGATGACACCCCTGAAGATGAAACTCGTCATGCCCGTTCCCTCACCCCCGTTCCCCCTCTCCCGAGGGGAGAGGGGGACGGTTCGTCGCTACGCGAGTTTCACGTTAAAATCGTACGACACCAGCCAAACTACGGCAGGGTATCCAAAATTTCTGTGAATGCAGTGAATGACTGGTTTTGGCACTATGCGGTTCATCGCGACCGTCAGCTTTATGGCTAGACATTTTACACCCAACAGGTCATATTTCCTGTTTTGCCATCGTAGGCAATTCGCTTTCCAACCCTGTATTGCATCGAACGGGGCATTACTTTTCTGGGGAACCCAACCTCGTATTGCACAAAACAGCATAATTCAAAGAAGTAGTGACGGCCAAGTTTCCAACCCTAGAATGCACATAGCCGATTCTTCAAGTCCGACAGGCTGCTAGG
>JAVHSF010000344.1:0-2456 GCA_036172035.1 Gallionella sp.
GTTAGAACGGTAATTTGAGATGGGGTGCGGCTTGCTGAAACAGGCGGCGGAAGTCGTTTTGGATGCGTTTGAGCGCTGCTTCGGTATCGGCTTCAAAACGCAGCATGATGGTAGGCGAGGTGTTGGAAGGGCGCGCCAGGCCGAAGCCGTCGGCGTATTCCACGCGTATGCCGTCCAGCGTAATGATGTCAGTCGCGCCTGGGAATTCGCTGGTCTGTTTTAGTTGCGCGATCAGCGCGTGGTGTTCGCCTTCGGCGGTGTGGATGTGCAGCTCGGGTGTGCTGAACGCATCCGGCAGTGCGTTTAGCATGGCGCTGGGATTGGTGACCCTGCTTAAAATTTCCAGCAGGCGCGCGCCGGTGTAGAGTCCGTCGTCGAAGCCGTACCAGCGTTCCTTGAAAAACACGTGACCACTCATCTCGCCGGCCAGCAGCGCGCCCGTTTCTTTCATCTTGGCCTTGAGCAGCGCGTGTCCGGTCTTCCACAGCGTCGGTTTGCCGCCGTGTTTGCGTATCCAGCCGAACAGGTTGCGCGTGGATTTGATGTCGAAAATGATCTCTGCACCCGGGTGGCGTCTCAACAAATCGGCGGCGAACAGCATCAGTTGGCGATCCGGGTAGATGATATTTCCGCCCTTGGTGACGACACCCAGGCGGTCGCCGTCACCGTCGAAGGCCAGACCGATTTCGCTGTCGTTGTCGTGCAGTGCGGCGATCAGGGCTTGCAGGTTTTGCGGGTCGGAAGGGTCGGGGTGGTGGTTGGGGAAATTCCCGTCCACTTCGCAATACATCTCCTCTACTGTGCAGCCCAGTTGGCGGTATAGCTCGGCGACATGCGCGCCCGCCGCGCCGTTGCCGCAATCTACGGTGATTTTCATCGGGCGCAGCAGGTGGACATCCGAGACGATGCGCGCGATGTAGGCCGCGCTGACATCCTGACGGGTATAGCTGCCGTTGCCGTGTGTCAGGTCGTTCTGTTGGATGCGGGTGCGCAGCGCGAGTATCGCGTCGCCGGACAGGGTTTCGTCCGCCAGCACGATTTTCAGGCCGTTGTAATCGCGCGGGTTATGGCTGGCGGTGAGCATCACGCAGCAGTGGGTATTCAGCTCGAAAGCGGAAAAATAAGCGATGGGCGTTGCCACACAGCCGATGTCTATGACGTTGATGCCACTATTCTGGATGCCGCGCGCGAGTGATACGATCAATTCCGGGCTGGATAAGCGACCATCGCGCCCAATGGCAATGGTGTGTTGTCCGCGTGCGGTCGCTTCCGAACCGATGGCCTGACCGATGGCTTCGACGATTTCAGCCGTCAGCGTCTTGCCTGCGATGCCGCGTATGTCGCAAGCCTTGAAGATTGTTCTGGGAATGTCTTGCATCTCGGCAATGTTCACTTAGTGTTGCGGCGTAACGAGCCGGATTTTTTCCCATACCAGATCGGGGGTGAGCTGGTTCATGCAGTTGAAATGCCCCAGCGGACATTCGCGCTTGAAGCAGGGGCTGCACGCGATGTCCAGTTTGACGATCTGTGCCTGCGCGGACAGCGGCGGGGTGAATTGCGGGCTGCTCGAACCGAACAGTGCGAGCATCGGACGGTCGAGTGCTGCGGCCAGATGCATCAGGCCTGAATCGTTGCTGATGACCAGTTGCGCGCAGGACAACAGCGCGATGGCATCGGCAAGGTCGGTGCTGCCGCACAGGTTGCGGCAACGCTGATTGCTCAGTGCGACGATGGTTTCAGCCACGTCTTTGTCCTTGTTTGATCCGATTAGCCAAATCGCGTACCCCCATTGCTGCAAGCGTTGTGCGGTTTCGGCGAAATAAGCCACCGGCCAGCGTTTGGCCGGACCGTATTCCGCACCGGGGCAAAATATCGCGACGGGCTGGGCGAGCGTTAAACCGAGCTTGTTTAGCGTGGCATCGCGCTGCGCGGCGGTAACAGTGAGTTTCGGGTCGGCCAGCGGGCGGGGAATCTTGCCGTCAGGTGCTTCGGCGAGCTGCGCGAAGCGTTCCACCATCAGCGGCAGCGCGGACTTGTCCAGCTTGCGGGCATCGTTGAGCAGGCCGTAGCGCGCTTCGCCGACAAAGCCGGTGCGCAAGGGGATTTTCGCGAACAACGGCACGAGTGCCGATTTCAGCGAATTGGGCAGCACGATGGCCTGATCGTAGCATGCGGCGCGCAGTTGCTTGCCGAGTTGGTAGCGTGCGGTAAGCTGCAACGCGCCGTGCGGAAAAGGATTGACGATCACGTTACGCACTTCCGGCATGGCGTGCAGCAGTACCGCCGTCCAGGGCGGGGCGAGTACATCTATCAGACAATCGGGATGGCGCTGCTTGAGACGCATCAGCATGGGCTGCATCAACATGCAATCGCCTACCCAACTGGAACCGACAACTAATATTTTGTGCATACCCGAAGAAGCATCCGATAGTAAAAGTTCAGGGCAGGGCAAGCCT
>JAVHSF010000345.1:0-11333 GCA_036172035.1 Gallionella sp.
TACACCAAGCTAGTGCTGCCGCGATTTCTCTGCCAGCGCGTGTTTGCGCACCCGTTCGGCGAGCGAGGCTTCGATGGCCTTGCGTTTTTCCAACTGTGTCAGCACGCCCAGCACTTCGTCCCAGTTACCCGCTTCCTGTTGCGCCTTGAGTTCCATGGACAGGGCACCCGTATGGACTTTTGCACCGCTGGCACGCAACGACTGTAAAGCGTTCAGCGCACCCTGCGGGTCATGCTGGTCGAGTTTGAATTTGGCGGTGGTCATGAAGCGCATGGTGGTTTCGCCCGGTGTTTTGTCGCCAACCGCTGACAGGTAGGCATCGCGCCGATCCGTTGCCGACAACTCATGCGCCGCGCGCGCTGCGACTATAGGGTAGAGCGCGGAGGTTTCGCCCATCTGGATGGCTTTGGCTGCCGCTTTTTCGGCTTCAGCATAGCGTCCTTCAAAAAAACTGGTCAGGGCAACATCCAGCAATTTTCGTGCCTTGATTTGCGCGCGATTCTGGCGGAGCGTTTGCACTACAGCCGGCAAACGCATGGCGAGCAATGCTAACTGCGCCATCCAATAACCGAGTCCAATGACGAACACACACAGCAACACGAACAATTTGAGTGACAACTCGACGCGATAAGGCGGATAGACAAACAGCACATATGCACCATTTTGCAGGAGCGTACTGAGCGCAACCGCTGCGGCAAACAATACCAGAACGGAAATCAGGTATTTCATCGCGCCCCCATATGCGGGTGAGGCGTGCCGATTTCAGCCACAGTGTCGTGGCTCAGGCGGTAAGTGCGTACCGCCTGCAAACTGGGACTGATGTCCGGCAACTCGATGTTGATACTGGCTGCGGCCAGCTTGTCAATATCGTCGAGTATTTGTTGTCCTTGCGGCGATTTGACATCAAAAAACCGTTTCGTCCAGAGATGCGCCGTCTTGAGTTCCTGTTTGAAATTCGTCTCGTCATGCGACAACATGGCGAGCCGCGCCAGCATCAAGCGCATCTTGATATTCTCGCGCAGAAAAAACTCTTCTTTGGGCGGCAACAGGGGGATTTGCTTCAGTCCGGTGTTCTCTATACGAACCATATCCTTGATCTCAAACCAGACGCTGTGCAACATTCGTTGCCATGCCGCATCATGCGTGTTGGCGGGGGCGGCGCGAGCCGCCTCACGCCTGACGGCACGCTGCTGATCGGGCAACGACAAGTCGTCCATCTCCAAGATCAACTTGTTGATTTGCATATCCATTCCGGGAATATCCACCTTGGGCAGCGCGCGCAGCTTGTCTATATCCTGTCCGATGGACATGCGCAGCCCGTGGAAAGCGGGGCGATCCATGCGCTGCAAACGCTCATCGGCGCTTTCCATCGCAATCAGCGCGGCTTTCACATTGCCCAGCAACTGCAACTGCTGCCCGGCAATCAGCAACAGTTGCTCGACATCCGCGAGGGCGGTTTCGTCACGGCTGACCGACAAGGTGTTGTACAAAGTTTCGAGGGCGGCGCGCTGATTTTGCGTTTCGTCGTAATAGCTCTCCAACTTCGCCACCTTGACGGATAGGGTACGCACTTCTTCCCGGTTTTGCGCGAACAGCATCGCGCCAGCCTTGCTTGCCCCGTCCATCTCAGCAATTTTCTGCGCCAATTCCTGACGCATCTCGCTGATCGCCCGGTGTCCGTCCAGCCATTGCCAGACGAAAATCGCCACCAGCAACACCAGCGTCATTTGCGTGATGCTGATGCGGGTAAACACGTCGGCCAGGGTGGTTTTGTGCGACACGGTGGACGAACCGGGCGATGCGTCGGCACCGGTTTTACCTGCTGGTGAAATTTTATCGCTCATGCCCCCTCCCTCGTTTTTGCCCAATCCCGCAACGCCTCCAACACCCCCTCATCGCCCGCGCACGTCAGACGCACTTGCGTCCATCCCTGTGAGTGCGCCAATTCGGCAATGCGCGGATGCGGCACAAACAACGGCCTGTCGCGCAGCACCGCTTGCGCCCGCTCATCCAGCATTTGCCACAAATAGCCCAGCGCCTCGCTGCTGGTCACGGTGAGCGCATCCGGCGTTGCCGCCAGCAATTCACCGACCGACTGTTGCGGCTGGCTGCGCCGGTAGCAGGTCACATATTCGACGAATGCCCCGCGCGCCTTGAGCGTATCGCCCAACAGTTCGCGCCCGCCATCACCGCGAAAAATCATCACCCGCCAACCGTCAATCTGCTGTAGTTCCGGCAAAGCCAACAAACCTTCGCTGTCATATTGTCCGGCGGGAACGAGGACATCCTCAATGCCCAGTTCGCGCAACGCCCGGGCACTGCCCTTGCCTACCGTCGCCACTTTCAGGTTCGACGGCAATCCAGAACCCCCGGCAACGATAGCCGCCATGCCGTATTGCACGGCGTTTGGACTGATGAAGATGACGAGCTCGCATTGTCCAAGACGAACGACTTGTTGCCGCAGTACCACGGCATCCTGCACCGGCGCAATGTCCAGCAACGGAAATAGAATCGGAATGCCGCCCGCCTGTTCAATCTTTCGGGCCAAATGCAATGCCTGGTCACGCGGTCGCGTAACCAGAATTTTCAAACCCTGTAACGCAGATTTAGCCATTCAGCGCGGCAAGAATCTCGCCCGCACCTTGCGCGCACAAGGCATCGGCAATGCGCTTGCCCAACGCTTCCGGCGCTGCGAGTTCGCCGCTCGCTTCGGCGCGCACGATTTGCTTGCCATCCGGGCTGGCGACGAAACCGCGCATCCGCAGCTGGCCATGTTGTACTTCTGCGAAGCCGCCCAGCGGCACCTGGCAACTCCCCGCCAACGCACGGCTCATGGCGCGTTCGGCGAATACGCAGGCGGCGGTATCCGCATGGTGCAAGGGTTGCAACATTGCGATGACATCGGCGCGATTGCTGCGACATTCGATGCCCAGCGCCCCCTGACCTACGGCGGGCAAACTGTCTTCGCTGGAAATAATGCCCCGGATGCGCTCGCCCAGCCCCAGCCGCTTCAAACCGGCAGCCGCCAGAATAATCGCGGCATATTGGCCTTCGTCCAGCTTGCGCAAACGGGTCTGCACATTGCCGCGCAAGGGCTGGATATCCAAATGCGGAAAACGCGCGCGCAACTGGCTTTCGCGGCGCAGACTGGAAGTCCCCACCACACTGCCCGCTGGCAGGGCGGCCAGGTTCTCATAATGATTGGAAACGAAGGCATCGTGCGGGTCTTCGCGCTCGCCGATAACCGCCAGCACAAAGCCCTCCGGCATCACCATCGGCACATCTTTCAAAGAATGTACCGCGAGATCGGCGCGCCCATCTTCCAGCGCAGTTTCCAACTCTTTGACAAACAAGCCTTTTCCGCCAATCTTGGAGAGCGTCACGTCCAGAATCTGATCGCCCTGCGTCGTCATTCCCAAGATGCTGACCTCGGTTTGTGGATATAATGCGCGCAGTCTGTCCCGGATGTGTTGTGCTTGCCACATAGCCAACGCGCTTTCGCGCGAAGCAATAACCAGACGAGCCAAAGGTGCTGAAGAAATTGAGGTTGGAGAAGCTGAAGACGGGGTTGTTGCAGAAACTTGACTCATCTGATTTCCTGAATTCTTTGTGATTAATTACGCGGCGCATTCTAACACGGAGCTTGCCGCGCTTTTTTATGTATAAATATGATGAATTTATTTTTTGCCCCTTCCGACATTTCCAGCAAAGATGTCCCGTTGCGAGAAGATGTCCGCCTGCTGGGTCGCATCCTTGGCGACACGATACGCGAACAGGATGGCGAAGAAACCTTTCATCTGGTCGAAAACGTGCGCCGCTCGGCAGTACGTTTCCGCAAAACCCAGGACAACCAGGATCGCATTCAACTCGAAGCCATACTGGACGCGCTGAACCCGAGCGAAACACTGGCCGTGGTGCGCGCCTTCAGCTACTTCTCGCAACTCTCCAACATCGCCGAGGATTTGCACCACAACCGCCGCCACCGCAACCATCTCAAGGCAGGTTCACCCCCCAAAAACGGTAGTCTCAAACTGGCGCTGGATCGCCTGACCGAGAAACCGGTCAGCGGGGAAAGGTTGCAGGCCTTTCTCAATAGCGCGCTGATTTCGCCGGTGCTGACCGCGCATCCCACCGAAGTACAACGCAAGAGCATCCTCGATTGCCACCTGATTATTTCCAGTCTGCTATCCACCCGCGATCGCATGGACATGACACCCGAAGATCTCGCCGACAACGAAACCCAGTTGCGCCGCTTCGTGCTGATCCTGTGGCAGACGCGCATGTTGCGCACCGCCAAGCTGACAGTTAATGACGAAATCAAAAACGGCCTGGAGTTTTACCGCTACACCTTCCTCAAGGAGATTCCCAAAATTTACGCGGGTCTGGAGCAGGAACTCTCCAGCCGCTACGGCCACGACTTCAAGATTCCGCCCTTGTTGCGCGTAGGCAGCTGGATCGGCGGCGACCGCGACGGCAATCCTTATGTCACGCACGATGTGATGCAATCTGCCGTGCAGCAGCATTCATCGGTGGCACTCGAATTTTATTTGAATGAAACCAATATCCTGGGTACTCGCCTGAGTCTGACCGATCGGCTGGTCGAGGTCAGCGACGAACTGCGCGCATTGGCCGATGCGGCTCACGACACGGCCATCAGTCGCGCGGACGAGCCTTATCGTCGCGCCCTGATTCTGATCTATTCGCGCCTGTCAGCAACCGCCAGGCATCTGGGTCACGACATCGCGCATTTGCGCCCGGCCAATCCTGATGCGCGGCCCTATGACAAGCCACAGGATTTCAAGGCCGATCTGGACATTTTGATCCACTCTCTGGAACAACACGGTGCGCTGTACATTTCGCAGGGGCGACTATCCAACCTGCGCCGCGCGGTCGAGGTATTCGGCTTTCACCTGGCACCGCTGGACATGCGCCAGCACAGCGCGATACATGAACAGACCGTCGGCGAACTGCTGGCACACGGCGGCATCCTTGCCAACTATGCGGAACTGGATGAGGCCGCGCGCCGCGCGATCCTGCTCGAAACCCTGCAAGCTGACAGACTGCTGATGGGAGAGCTCGAACAATACTCCGAGGTCGCCCAGAGCGAATTGCGCATCCTGCAAGTCGCCGCACAAATTCATCGGCGTTTCGGTCATGAAGCCATGCCCAACCACATCATCTCCAAAACCGATGCGGTGAGCGACATGCTGGAACTGGCGCTGATGCTGCAACAGGTGAATCTGCTGGAAAGGGGTGATGCGCCGCAACTGCACCTCAACATCATTCCCCTGTTCGAGACTATCGAAGACCTGCGCGGTTGCGGCTCCATCATGGAAGAACTGTTCAGCCTGCCTTACTACCGCCAGTTGCTGGCCAAACGCGGCAACACGCAGGAAGTCATGCTGGGCTATTCCGACAGCAACAAGGACGGCGGCTACATCACCGCCAACTGGGAACTCTATAAAGCCGAGCTGGAGCTGGTCAAGGTATTCAATAAATATGGCATCGAACTGCGCCTGTTTCACGGGCGTGGCGGCACGGTCGGTCGCGGCGGCGGCCCCAGCTACGATGCCATTCTGGCGCAACCGCCGGGCAGCGTGAACGGACAGATCCGCATCACCGAACAGGGCGAAGTCATTTCCAGCAAATACTCCAACCCGGAAATCGGTCGGCGCAACCTCGAAACCCTGGTTGCCGCGACCGTGGAAGCAACGCTGCTGCACCATCACGGAGCAGACAGCGCGATGCCGGAATTTCACCGCATCATGGAAGCTTTGAGCCTGGATGCTTTCGCGTCCTACCGCAAGCTGGTGTATGAAACGCCCGGCTTCACCGAATATTTCTTTACTGCCACGCCGATACGCGAAATCGCCGAACTTAACATCGGTAGCCGCCCCTCTGCCCGCCGCGCGTCGGATCGCATCGAAGACCTGCGCGCCATTCCCTGGGTATTCAGTTGGGGGCTGAACCGCACCCTGCTGCCGGGCTGGTTCGGTTTCGGCAGCGCGGTAAACCGCTTCATCGAACGCGAAGGGCAAACCGGCCTGGAACAGTTACAGGCCATGTACAAAGACTGGACGTTCTTCAAGGGACTGATGTCGAACATGGACATGGTGTTGTCCAAAACCGACATGGGTATCGCCGCAAGCTACGCGGAACTGGTCGCCGATGTCGCCCTGCGCGAGGCCATCTTCGGCGCAATCCGCCAGGAGTTTAACGAAACCGTCAAGATGCTGTTCGCCATCACCGGCAGCCAGGTATTGTTGCATGACAACCCGACCTTCGCGCGCAGCCTGCTGACCCGTATGCCCTACATTGACCCGCTCAACCATCTGCAAGTCGCCCTGCTGGCTCACCATCGCGCCGGAGACAGCAGCGAGCTGACCAAGCGCGCCATCCACCTGACCATCAACGGCATCGCCACGGGTCTGCGCAACAGCGGTTGATCATGGCATGGGTGAATCCCCCAAGTGGGCTGTAAAACCTTGAGCCGCCCGAGGCGGCTGAGTTTTGCAGCTTCCCCTTCAAGAGGAAGGATATGAAATTTTTATGGCCGCCTGGCGCGCCCGAATCAAGGCGGCAAAGCCGATAAGTCAGACACCGCCGACTGCACGGCACGATAGAACGCCGCCATCCTTCCGGCTTGCTGGCTGGCCGACCAGCCGTACGCATATTCGCGCCCGGCCTCGCCGAGACTGGCGCGCGCCTCGGCATCGTTAAGCAGACGCACGACTTTATCCGAAAAATCTGCCAGTTCTTCCCTGGCAATCCATACCCCTTCCCCTTCACGCAGCACGTCGCGCGTACCCAGTTCAGCGGTAGAAACCACGGCTACGCCTTGCGCCATTGCTTCAAGCAAAACCAGCCCCTGGGTTTCAGTGCGCGAAGCGAAGACAAACAGGTCAGCGCTTCGATAACAACTGTTCAATTCGGTATGGCGATCCAGATAGCCGATGAATTGGACGTTTTCGCTCAGCCCCCTATCCTTCACCTCATGCGCCAGGCTTTGCAATGCCGGACCGGCACCGGCGATCAGGAACAACACTTCGGGGAGCGTTTTTCTGACCCTGGCCAATACTTGCAGCAAAAATCCTATATTTTTTTCATGCGCCACACGCCCCACAAACAGCAACACAGGGCGATCCTGCGCGATCCCGTAATTGCGGCGGAACGCGACGCGATCCCCCAACACGAAGCTATCCGGCTCGATGCCGGTCGGGATGACCTCGGTCGGCGTGGTAATCCCGTAGTTTTTCAACACTTGCCGCATCGGATGGGACGGCACCACCATGCCATCCAGGCTGTTGCCCTGATGTCGGGAGAAACGCCGGGCGATCAGACGCATCAACGGCCTGGGTACAAACGGGATGTAGTGATACAGATACGCTTCAAAGAAGGTGTGATAGGTCTCCACGCAAGGAATGCCGAGCAACCCGGACAGCCGGACACCCAAATAATGTGCCACGAAAGGGGTTTGTACATGGATGATGTCGTAACGTTCGCCACGCAATTTTTCCAGGTGCTGCATCACCCCGCCGTAGTGCATGAAGCGGTCTTCCGGGTCAAACGGCACACGACGTGCCGGAACACGCAGAATATCGGTTTCATCGGCACTGGCTGTCTGGTATGCGGGGGCAATCAGGTGGACAGTGTGTCCCAGCGCGCGCAGCTCATGACGAAAAGTCTTGATGGAAGTCGAGACACCATTGATACGCGGAAAATGGACATCGGAGATAAACAGGATTTTCATAAATATTCAGTCAACTTTCATTTTTTAATGATCCTGGAAACGCTCGCTGGACGGGTTGCAGTGTGCGGTTTTTGCAAGCCGGGCAAGACGTAACGAGCGCGTGGCTGTTGCCGCTTTAGTGGCGTTACAGCCACGGCCTGCCCCTGCGGTCAGGCGGAATGGTCATTCCAGCGTATCAGCTCCATGCGTCCATCCAGATGCTCGACGATGGCCGTGCAGCTATCCACCCAATCGCCGCAATTGATGTAGGTTAACCCTTCGATTTCCTTGATCATCGGCCAGTGGATATGACCGCAAATCGCCCCATCCAAGCCGCGTTCACGGGCATGATGGATAACCGAATCTTCAAAATCGAAAATAAAATTCAGCGCGGTCTTGATCTTGCGTTTGGCATACCCCGCCAAAGACCAGTAGCCGGGGCGTTTCAAGGTTCGCCGCAACCAGGACAAATAAATATTGATGCGCACCAGCAGGTTGTAAAAAATATCCCCCAGCACGGCGACCCACTTGTGGTGCAGCGTGACCTGATCGAACTCGTCGCCATGTATCAGCAGATAGCGGCGACCATCGCCTGCGGTATGGATGTATTCGGACACCACCCTCACATCGCCGAATGAAGTGCCGACATATTCGCGCATCACCTCGTCATGGTTGCCGGGAACGAAGATCACTTTTTCGCCGTGACGGGCGCGCCGCAGCACTTTTTGCACGAAGGTGTTCTGGCTGGCCGACCAACACACGCCGCCACGACTCATCGCCCACAAATCCACGATATCGCCGAGCAAAAACAGATTTTCAGAGGAATAGTCCTTGAGGAACTCCAGCAACCGGGTGGCCTGACAGGCCTTGGTACCCAGATGGATGTCAGACAGAAAAATGGAACGAACCTGTATTGTCGTCATGCCGGCGGCCTCAAAGTCACGCTGCAACGAGCGGTCGGAAATACCGCGCGAACTGCGGTGCAGGTACGATCAGATAATTGACAACAATATTTTATATATGCGTTTGCCATGCCGTCAGAATGGCACGGGAATATTGCGCTGCCGTTACAGATTTATTGCAGCGCCGTGAACCGTTAAAACCATCAAAAATCGTCGTGAGCAGACGAATTACCACAACCAGCAAGCCCGCCTCATCAGGCGGTTGTTCGCCCGCGCAAACGGCTCAGCAAGCCCATAAAATTTCTCGACTGTTGTTTTTCCTGCGGGTCGTTGATGGCGGCGACTGCCTGACGCGCTTGCAGTGCGGGCTGCACAGATAAGGCATGGAAACGTTCCAGCATCGCTTCCAGATAGCGTTCCAGCAGGTTTTTGCTGATGGGTTTGGGCAGATAGCGGCTAATCTGTGCCTGATTGATGAGTTCGATCAGGCGCGAGGTATCGTTGAAGGAGGTAATCACGATGCATTGCGTCTGCGGGTTGAGTTGTTTGATGGTCTTGAGAATATAGCCCACGTTGGTATCACCCAGCATGAGGTCGGATACCACGATAGAGACATCCTGCCGCGCCAGCTCTTCCATGGCGTGTTGCGCATCGCTGGCCCAGACGATCTCGCAGCGGTCACCAAGAATTTCATGCACTGTCTTGGCCGTCGCTTCTTCGTGATCCATGATCAATACGCGCGGCTTTTGGCGGCTTGTGACCACCTCGACCTGCACGTGCGATTGCAGCGCGAAACTGGCCTCGGCGATGGTCGCAGCCTCGGCAACCACGCGTCGCACCTCTTCGCCCGCCCAGGGTTTGAGCAGATAGCGGAATACCTCGCCTTCGTTGACGCTGGCGATAGAGGCTTCCATGTCCGAATAACCGGTCAACAAAATGCGCATGGTGGCGGGCGATGCTTCGCGCGCCAGGCGCAGCAGTTCGGAGCCTTGCATGACAGGCATACGCTGGTCACTGATAATCACATGGACTTTTTCAGCGCGCAGGATGCGCAGCGCCTCGTGCGGATCAGTCGTCATGCGCACGGTGTAGCCGGTAAAAAACAACATGCGCAGCGAGCGCAAGATGCGCTCTTCATCATCTATCAACAACAGGGTGGGTTTGCTCATCGCGTTTCCTTCATCAAATTATGCCGCTACGGCTTCCAGCTGCTGCGCAACCTTGGCAACGGGCAGGCGGATATGAAAATTTGTCCCCGTACCAGGCTGCGACTCGGCGGTAATTTCCCCACCATGCTGCTGGATGATCTGGTGGCTGATAGCCAGCCCCAGCCCCGTACCTTCGCCGACCGGTTTAGTGGTGAAAAACGGGTCGAAGATGCGCGTCAGATTCTCCTGCGGAATCCCTTTACCGTTGTCCGCCACGCTGATATGCACTGCGGCATCAGCGAACCAGGTCGCAATGTTTAATTCGCCCTTGCCTTCCATGGCTTGCGCAGCGTTGGTGAACAGGTTGAGAAACACCTGATTGAGCTGCGACGGAGCGCAGGTGATTTTGGGCAAATCGGCCAGATTCTTGACGATTTCCACCTTGTTCTTGAGTACGTTGCGGCCGATATTAAGCGCGCTCTCGATACAGGCGTTGATATCTACCGCCTCGGTTGCTGCCGCATCCATGCGTGAAAAGTCTTTTAGATTCAACACCAACTCGGAAATCTGAGCTATGCCGTAGAGGGAATCCGCCATCAAGCCTTGCATCTCGCCCAGCATTTCCTGCGCATCAAAATCGGCGCGCATCGCGGAAATTTTCTGCATCCGGGCAGCAATCTGCTCATCGGTAGCTTGTTCGTTCAGCAGGTTATCCACCAACGCCTCATAGTCGGCCAGCATGTTCCCGACCTGCATGAAAATCTCCTGCCCCATCGCCACATTGTTTTGCACATAGCCCAGCGGCGTATTGATCTCGTGCGCGACACCCGCCACCATCTGTCCCAGCGAAGCCATTTTTTCCGACTGCACCAGCGCCATCTGCGAGGACTTGAGCTGGGTATAAGCCTGATTCAATTCGTCGGTATTGGCGCGCATCCGCAATTCCATCGCCTTGAGCAAATCCATCACGAAACCTACGCCCAGATATTTGCCGTGGCGGGTAATGATGAAGTCTTCGGTAAGCGGAAATTGCATGTTTTCGGCAACATACAGCGCAGCCTCAGCCAGCGGCTGATCGAGTTCGATCATCAGTGGCCGGTCATTGATAAAAGCGCGTATCGGGCGCTTGCCGTACAGTTCGCGGGAAAAGGGCTTGAGATACATATCCATGAAACGGTAGCGGCTGATTACCCCGACAGGTCGCCCGTTCTCGACCACCGGCAGCGACAGCAACTGGGTATAGTCGGGTCCAAGAAACAGTTCTGCCACCTCTGCCACAGGGCACTCGGGTGAAAGGGCTTTGATCGGATTGACCAGCGCGAGAATCTCACGCGCCAGAATACCTTTACCAGATTGCTTGGCATGATGCATAAAACGCTCCCAGACTACTTTTTTCGCAGGCCAGGATTGTAGGGGCGGGGTGTTACAGGAAAATGACACCCGCAATTCAATGCACCCTCACGGGCGCATCGTTAGCGAATGTTGCACGAAGCAATGGGGTCAAGCCTGGTCAGTTTGCCTGACCCGCTTGACCCCATTGTCCGGTTTATTTTA
>JAVHSF010000346.1:0-11315 GCA_036172035.1 Gallionella sp.
ATAAAGGCACTGGATACCGGCCTACGCCGGTATGACGAATAAATCAGCATATCCCCAGACAATCCACTACAGGCAACGCGATGCGCTCCCAACCAATGGCTGAACTGCGCATCAAAATATGCGACTCGGAATGGATGCCCATGGAAAAACAGGAATCCAGCATATTGATTAAAAAATAAGCTAACAACGAAAATGAAAAGCCCGGCATCGCCGGGCTTTTCATTTTCAACTACTGCTTGCCTTACTCGAACCGCATCACCCCGCCCACGCAATCCACCCTGATGGTGTCTTTCGCGGCATAGCGGCCTTCCAGTATCAGCCTGGAGAGCGGGTTTTCCAGTTGCGACTGGATCGCGCGTTTCAACGGGCGCGCGCCATACACCGGGTCAAAGCCTGCATTGGCGATTTCCGTCAAAGCGTTCTCGGTCACCGTCAATTTCATCTCCATCGCGGCCAGACGTTTCTCCAGATACTGCAACTGGATGCGGGCGATGGACTTGATATTTTTCTCGTCCAGCGCGTGGAACACCACTACCTCGTCTATGCGATTGATGAACTCGGGACGGAAATAAGTCTTCACCTCGCCCATTACCGCCAGCTTGATGACCTGATAATCGTCGCCGGACATCTGCTGGATCATCTGACTGCCCAAATTGGATGTCATCACGATCACGGTGTTCTTGAAGTCCACGGTGCGCCCCTGCCCGTCGGTCATACGCCCGTCGTCCAGTGCCTGGAGCAACACGTTGAACACATCGGGATGCGCCTTCTCCACCTCGTCCAGCAGGATGACGGAGTAAGGTTTGCGGCGCACCGCCTCAGTCAAGCCGCCGCCTTCCTCATAGCCGACATAGCCCGGCGGCGCGCCAATCAGGCGGGCGACGGAGTGTTTCTCCATGTACTCGGACATATCTATGCGGATCAGATGATCTTCGGAATCGAACATGAAGCCAGCCAAAGCCTTGCACAGCTCAGTCTTGCCCACCCCGGTCGGCCCCAGAAACAGGAACGAACCGTAAGGGCGGTTCGGGTCGGAAAGTCCCGAACGCGAACGGCGGATGGCATCCGACACCAGCCGCACCGCCTCGTCCTGCCCGACCACGCGCTCGTGCAGTTTTTCTTCCATTTTCAATAACTTATCGCGCTCTCCCGTCATCATCTTGGCAACGGGAATGCCGGTCGCGCGGCTCACCACTTCGGCGATTTCTTCCGCGCCCACCTGAGTGCGCAGCAACTTGTTCCTGGTCACCCCGCCTTCGGCCTCGCGTTGCGCGGCTTCTTTCAGCTTCGCTTCCAGTTGCGGCAACTTGCCGTATTGCAGTTCGGCGACTTTCTCAAGTTTGCCTTCGCGTTGCAGCCGGACGATGTCGGCGCGCACCTGTTCCATCTCTTCCTTGAGATGTGCCGTGCCTTGTGCCGCGCCCTTCTCCGCCTTCCAGATTTCTTCCAGATCGGCATATTCGCGCGATAACTTGTCAATCTCGGTTTCGATCAGCTCGAAGCGTTTCTTCGAGGCTTCGTCCTTTTCCTTCTTCACCGCCTCGCGTTCGATTTTGAGTTGAATCAGACGACGTTCCAGTTTGTCCATCACCTCCGGCTTGGAATCAATCTCCATACGGACGCGCGCCGCCGCCTCGTCTATCAAATCTATCGCCTTGTCCGGCAGAAAACGATCGGTAATGTAGCGGTTGGACAACTCCGCCGCCGCGATAATGGCGGGGTCGGTGATGTCCACGCCATGATGCAGCTCGTAGCGTTCCTGCAAGCCGCGCAGGATGGCGATGGTGGATTCAACGGAAGGCTCGCCCACCAGCACTTTCTGAAATCGGCGCTCCAGCGCGGCATCTTTTTCGACATACTTGCGGTATTCGTCCAGCGTGGTCGCACCGATGCAGTGCAGCTCGCCACGCGCCAGCGCGGGTTTCAACATATTGCCCGCGTCCATCGCGCCTTCCGCCTTGCCCGCCCCCACCATGGTGTGCAATTCATCAATAAAAACAATGTTCTGACCTTCGTCCTGCGCCAGTTCCTTGAGTACGTTTTTCAGGCGTTCCTCGAATTCGCCGCGATACTTGGCACCCGCCAGCAACGCCGCCATGTCCAGACTCAACACCTTCTTGTTCTTCAGCGATTCCGGCACTTCGCCGTTGATGATGCGTTGCGCCAGCCCCTCGACGATAGCGGTCTTGCCCACGCCCGGCTCACCGATCAGCACCGGATTGTTCTTGGTGCGGCGCTGCAACACCTGGATCGCGCGGCGGATTTCGTCGTCGCGACCAATCACCGGATCCAATTTGCCTTGCCGTGCGCGCTCGGTCAGATCAACCGTAAACTTTTTCAACGACTCGCGGCTTCCTTCAGCCTCCTGCGAGCCGACCGATTCGCCGCCGCGTACCGCGTTGATCGCCTGTTCCAGCGGCGCGCGCGACACGCCATGCGCCTTCAGCAGCCGTCCGGTCTCGCCCTTGTCGCCCGTTGCCGCCAACAAGAACATCTCGGTGGCGATGAACTGGTCGCCGCGCTTTTGCGCTTCCTTGTCGGTGAGGTTGAGCAGATTGGCAAGATCGCGCCCGACCTGCACTTCGCCGCCGTGACCTTCCACCTTGGGCAACCGCTGCACCGCTTCCTGCACGGCGGGTTTCAGCCCGCCAACCTTGCCGCCCGCGCGCGACAACAAGGAATCCGCGCCGCTGTCGGCATCGTTGAGCAGCGCCAGCAGCAAATGCTGCGGCTCGATGAACTGATTGTCGCTGCCCACCGCCAGCCCCTGGGCATCGGATAGCGCTTGTTGCAACTTGGTAGTGAACTTGTCAAAACGCATGATGCACTCCTCGAATAAAATTTCAGATGCGGCGCAGATGGGGGAAGACTGACGAATTTCAAGTCAGGTGAATTTCAGCTCTGCACGGCTTCGCTTATACTACGCCCTCTTTACCGCCCTACCGTGAATAATCGTGAGCCAAACCGACCTTGCCCAAACCATCCGACTCAATATCCGCAATTCGCTGGACGAAGACCTCGGAGTCCTCACCCCCGCTCTCTCCCAGAAAGAGAAAGGAGGGGGGAGCCGCGATGCGGCAACATCAGACGCGGATCTGACTGCGCAACTTTTGCCTGAAACACGGACCGCCCGGGCGCAGGTCATCACCCGTCAATCGGGTGTGCTGTGCGGAACGGCCTGGTTTGACGGGTGTTTCCTGGCGCTCGACCCCGACTGCAAAATCACCTGGCAAGTCAAAGACGGTGACCGGATCAAACCCGGACAGACGCTGTGCCAAATAGCAGGACGCGCCCGCGCCCTGCTCACCGCCGAACGCAGTGCCTTGAATTTATTGCAAACCTTGTCCGCCACCGCCACCCTAACCCGCCGCTATGTGGATGCGGTGGCAGGCTTGCCGACAAAAATCATGGACACGAGGAAAACCCTGCCGGGACTGCGCCACGCGCAGAAATATGCCGTCGTGGCAGGCGGCGGACACAACCAGCGCGCAGGTCTCTATGACGGCATCCTCATCAAGGAAAACCACATCGCGGCGGCGGGCGGCATCGCCGCCGTCATGGCGCAAGCGTTCAACCTCGCCAACCCCGGCGTGACCGTGCAAATCGAAGTGGAAAACATGCTGCAACTGGACGAAGCGCTGAACGCCGGCGCAAAACTCATCCTGTTGGATAACTTCGACATCGAAGCGCTGCGCATCGCGGTGAAGCACACCGCCGGACGCGCCGAACTGGAAGCCTCGGGCGGCATCACGCTCACCAGCCTGCGCGAAATCGCCGAAACCGGCGTGGATCGCATCTCCATCGGCGCACTGACCAAGGATGTCGAGGCGCTCGATCTTTCAATGAGGATTTTGTAACGGCGTATGAAGTTTAACCAACAGAAAACGGAGAATCATCATGCCTGAATCCCTGCATATCGTTTGCCCGCATTGCGACGGGGTCAACCGCGTTCCTTCTGCCAAACTCGCCGAACATCCGGTCTGCGGCAAATGCAAGCAGCCGTTGTTCGATGCGCACCCGGTCGAGCTGAAGGCAGGCAATTTCGACCTGCACATCAGCCGCTGCGACCTGCCGGTGCTAGTGGATTTCTGGGCACCGTGGTGCGGCCCGTGCAAGATGATGGCGCCCGCCTTCGTTGCCGCCGCAGCACAACTGGAACCATTGACGCGGCTGGCCAAGCTGGACACCGAACAGGCGCAGCAACTGGCCGCGCGTTACAACATCCGCAGCATCCCCACCCTCGCGCTGTTCAAAAATGGCCGGGAAGTGGCGCGGCAGGCGGGTGCGATGGATGTGAACGGCATCGTGCGCTGGGCCAGATCACTGTAGGCTGGCGGTAAGCGTAGCGAACCCCGGCAGGTATCCTCACACAGCCCGCGCCTTGCGTCTGAACCGCCGTCCCAACCACTGCACCGCGTCATCCACGCAAGTGAACAGCACCGGGATCACCAGCAGGCTGAGCAGGGTCGAAGTGACCAACCCGCCGATGACGACGATCGCCATCGGCGAGCGGAAGCTGCCGTCGCTCGCGCCCAGTTGCAGCGCCACCGGCAACATGCCCGCCCCCATCGCCAGCGTGGTCATCACGATCGGCCGCACCCGTTTACGGCAGGCATCCAGCAGCGCCTCACCACGCGCCATGCCGCGCTCGCGGCGCGAGACGATGGCGTATTCCACCAGCAGAATGGCGTTTTTGCTAGCGATGCCCATCAGCATGACGAGTCCGATCATGGCGGGCATGGACATCGCGGTGCGCGTCAAAAACAAGGCCAGAAACGCGCCCGGAATGGACAACACCAGCGCGCCCAGGATCGTGATGGGCTGGGTGAAATCCTTGAACAGCAGCACCAGCACGATGTAGATGCACAGCACGCCGGTGAACATCGCCAGGCCGAAGCTGGCAAATAACTCCTGCATCGCCTCGGCATCGCCTATCGGTGCCATTTCCACCCCTTCCGGCAAATGGGCAATCGAAGGCAAGGCCTTCACCGCCGCATCCACTTTGCCCAGCGGCTGGCCGGCCAGTTCGATCTCGAAGGTGATGTTGCGCTGGCGGTCGTAGCGGTCTATCTGGGTAGGCCCGCTTTGCAGGCTGAGGCTGGCGATATTGCCCAGCATCACCGGTCCGTGCGCGCCCGGCACGACCAGCCTCGATAGCTGCTCCAAATCCTGTCTGGCCTCGTCGCGCAGCTTGACCACGATGGGTATCTGGCGCTCAGGCAGATTGAGCCTGGACAGCTGTTGCTCGTAATCGCCGTTGGTCGCCACCCGCAAGGTTTCGGCGATACTGCCAGATGTCACGCCCAGATCGGCGGCACGCGCAAAATCCGGGCGCACCACGATTTCCGGGCGCATCAGGCTGGAGTTCGACACCACGTTGCCGATACCGGCGATGGTGCGCAGCTCCTGGCCGACCTTGAGCGCCTGTTGATTCAATAGCTCGCTGTTCCCGCCAGTCAGCACCAACTGGTATTTATCCGCCGACGAACCCGTGCCCACCTTGACGCGCACCCCCGGCAAGGCCGTCAGCGCATCGCGTAATTCCGCCTCGACAACCTGCTTGGCAGGGCGTTCGCCGCGCGGCTTAAGCTGGATGGAAAGCGCTGCCTTGCGCGCTTCCGGCACACCGGCAGGTTCAAAGGCGTTCGTACCCGTCGCCCCGCCGCCGATGGCGGTATAGACCAGCGTCACGCTGGGATTCTGCCTTACCAGCTGGCGCGCCTGCTCCGCCATCGCCAGCGTCTGGGTAAACGGACTGCCCGGCGGCAAGGTCAGACTCACCTGCGTCTGCGACTGATTGTCCTTGGGCTGAAAAGCCTTTTCCAGCGTACCCGCCAGCGCGAATGAGCCGAAGAAAAATATCGCGGTGAACAGCAGCGTGGTCTTGCGATGTTGCAGACACCACGCCGCCCAGCCGAGATAAACCGCTATCCAGCGCGGCTGGGGATGAGCGACCCGTGGTCGCAGCAGATAAGCCGACATCATCGGCGTGAGCATCCGCGCGACCAGCAGCGAGAACAGCACCGCCACCGCCGCCGTCCAGCCGAACTGCACGAAAAACTTGCCCGGAATGCCGTCCATGAAAGCGGTAGGCAGGAACACCGCCACCAGCGTAAAAGTGGTCGCAATCACCGCCATGCCGATTTCGTCTGCCGCTTCCATCGCCGCCCTGTAGGGCGATTTGCCCATTTCCAGATGGCGCATGATGTTCTCGATCTCGACGATGGCATCATCCACCAGCACCCCCACCACCAGCGACATCGCCAGCAGCGTCACCACGTTGAGGCTAAAACCAGACAGTTGCATCAGGAAAAAAGTCGGGATCACCGCCAGCGGCAAAGCGGTAGCGGCGACGATCGTGGCGCGCGCATTGCGCAGGAAAAAGATCACCACGATTACCGCCAGCAGCGCGCCTTCCAGCAGCAAATCCATCGAGCCACGGAACGTCTCATAGACCGCATCCACGGTATTGAACACCCGTTCCACGGTCAATTCAGGGTGTTCTTTCGTCAATTTATCCAGGGCTCGCGTCACGCCGCTGGCCACTTCCACATCGCCCGCGCCCAGCGAACGCACCACCTCGAAGCCCACCACCGGCAGGCCATCGTGCAGCGCGGCGGAACGCCGTTCGGCAATCTCGTCGCTGACGGTGGCGAGCTGATCGAGGCGCACACGGCGGCCATCCTTGAGGCTGATTTCCATTTGCCCTAGTTGTTCGGCGGATTTCACCGTCGCCACGGTGCGTATGGCCTGCTCCATGCCGCCCAGTTCGGCGCGTCCGCCCGGCGCTTCCTGCTGTATCTGGCGCAGCTGGCTGGAAATTTCTGCCGCCGAAACATTCAGCGCCAGCAGTTTGAGCGGATCAATCTCCACGCGAATCTGGCGCGTCACGCCGCCCACCCGGTTAACCGCGCCCACGCCCTTCACGCCAAGCAGCAGCTTGCTGATATGGTTGTCCACATACCACGACAGCGCCTCCTCGCTCATATGGGGCGCTGCCAGGGTGTAGGTCAGAATGGGTTTGCCGGAAACCTCCACCTTGTTCACCACCGGGTCGAGCATTTCGCGCGGCAAGTCGCCGCGTATACGCGCCATCGCCGAGCGCACATCCTCCAGCGCCAGACGCGAATCGCGTTCCAGACGGAACTCGGCGGAGACGATCACGCTGCCTTCCTTGACCTGCGCATACAGGTGTTTCAGACCCTGCGCGCTGGCCAGCGCGTTCTCGATCTTGCGCGCCACCTCGGTTTCCATCTGGTCGGGCGACGCGCCCGGCATGGAGGCCGCCACCGTCACCATCGGCAGATCAATGTCGGGGAACATCTGGATTTTCATGTCCTTGAAGGCCATGACACCCAGAAAGCTCAACATCACAAAGGCGAGTACCGCCGGAATCGGGTTGCGGATAGACCAGGCGGAGACGTTCATCTGGCTTGAACCTCGTGACGATTGGCTGTCACCCGCACCCTGTCGCCTGCCACCAGAAACGCGCCACCCGATGCCACCACCGGCTCGCCCGCCTGCAGACCGCTGACGACTTCGATCTGTTCGCCGTAACGACGACCGATGACGATTTTGCGTTCACTGACCTGCGAGTTCGCCTCAACCACGAACACATAGCCCGCCCCGTCGCGCAACATCACGGCGGATTGCGGCAATACGGCGAGCGGCTTGTCCTGCTGCCCCAGCTGGAAACTGCCGCGCGCGAACATCCCGGCAAGCAGCCCCGAATCGGCAGGCAAGGCAACCAGCGCCTGCCCGTAGCGAGTCTGCGGGTTGAGGGCAGGAGACAGCGCGCTGACCACGCCCTGCACCACCCTGCCCTGCGCCGAAATCAGCTCGACCTTCATGCCCTTGCGGATCAAGCCCAATTCGTCCGCCGTCAGCTCTGCGTGCCATTCCAGCCTGCCCTGGCGGATCAGTCGGAACAATTCCACCCCCGGCTGTGCCAGCGTGCCGACCGCCGCATTGCGCGCCGAGATCACGCCCTCATCCGGTGCGGTGATGTTTTGCTGTGCCAGCCGCAAGGCGCTGGCTTGATGGCGCGCGCGCTGCGCTTCAAAACGTGCTTGAGCGGACTGTTCATTGGTCAACGCCAGATCCCGCTGCTGCGCGCTGATGAATCCCTGCGCGGTCAGCTTGCGGGCGCGTTCCGCATTGGCAGCTGCCTCCGCCGCCAACGCAGCGCTCTCGTGCAGCGCCGCCGCCGCTTCCGCCTCGCTGGCTCGCAGCGTATCGTTGGCGAGTGTCGCCAGCACCTGACCACGGCTGACCCGATCGCCCACGTTCACCCGCACTTCCTTGATGCGCACCCCAGTCACTTCCGCGCCGATGATCGCCTCCTGCCAGGCCACCACACTGCCGTTGGCGGACAGATTCTGCATCCAGTACGCAGGCTGCAAGGTGGTGGTGTTCACCGTCAACGCCGCCTTGCCGGTCGGCACCGTCTGGGGCGCAACTTTTTTTGCGACGCTTCCCTGCCAAAGCATCACGCCTGCCAGTATCGCCAGCAACACTCCAGCACTGCTCCACAAGCCTTTATTTCGCATCATTTTTTATACAAAAAAATTATTATTCAATAAGTTACCAATCATTCTTGCGCGCCACCAGATCCACCAGCGCCGACCTGCCACAATGCCCCGCGCCCTCGCAGATTTCATCGTCGTGTTCCGCGAGATGCAAAATTTCCAACTCGCCAAACGCCTCGCGCAGCAGAGCCGCCGTGTAAAGGTTTTCCACCTGCGCAGGGCCGCCGGTGCGGTATTCCAGTTGGCGCGGCGTGTAACCCTGCAACAGCAACAGCCCACCGGGTTTCAGACAGCGTTTCATCTGTTCGAACAGCTGCGCGCGCAGCGCGGGCGGCGCAAACTGGATGAAAATCCCCACCACCACATCGAACTCGCCCGCCGGCCAGAGCCATTGCGTCAAATCGGCCAGTTGGCAATCCAGCTTTACCCCGCGCTGTTCTGCCAGGGCGCGCGACTTGGCGACCGCCACGCGGGAACTGTCCACCGACACCACCCGCAAGCCCTGTTCCGCCAGCCACACCCCGTTGCGCCCCTCGCCGTCCGCTACCGCCAGACAGCGCATACCGGGTTTCAGCCGCGCGACTTGTGATGCCAGAAACGCATTCGGCGCAGTGCCAAAAAGATAGTCCTCACCCGCATATCGTTCATTCCACATTTTTGTTCCCCATCGCCTCGCCCATGCGCACGGGCAAAGCGGGATGCCATTGCGCGTTAAATTGCAGTGCGTCTTTCTGGAACAGCATCACCACCGTTGAGCCCAGCAAAAAGCGCCCCATCTCGTCGCCTTTTTTAAGTTCGACGGCCTGACCGTCGTAGCGCCACTCGCGCACTTCACCCGTGCGCGGCGGATTGACCACGCCATGCCAGACCGTCGCCATGCTGCCGACGATGGTCGCGCCGACCAGCGTCAACACCATAAAACCGTGTGCCGTCTCGAACACGCAGACCACGCGCTCATTGCGCGCAAATAGTCCCGGCACACCGCGCGCGGTAACGGGATTGACAGAAAACAAGTCGCCCGGCACATGGATCATGCGGGTGAGCCGCCCGTCACAAGGCATATGGATGCGGTGATAGTCCTTGGGGCTGAGATAAATCGTTGCAAAACACCCCCCCAGAAACAGCGTGGACAGGTAACGGTCGCCACCGACCAGCGCGGTGGTCGAATAAGTGTGTCCCTTGGCCTGAAACAACCGATCATGCTCGATACGACCAAATTGGCTGATCGCGCCATCCACCGGACAGACGTATTCGGCTTCAGCCAAAGGACGCGCCCCCTTTTTCAAGGCACGCGTAAAAAAATCATTGAAAGTCGCGTAACTGCGGATGTCGGAATGGGCGGCTTCGCTCATGTTCACCTTGTAACGACCGATAAACCAGACAATCAGACGCGCTGTCCATGCCCCGCCACGGGCAGCGGCCAGTTTCCCGGCAAAAACGGTAAGCGCCTGTTTGGGCAGGAGGTATTGCAAAATGACTGTAAGGCGATCGAACACGGCGGCCTGTCTAATTTCGATGAAGGGCGCGCATTATACCCAATGGAACACTGATTTATTCGTCATTGCATGGAACGACCAGCCATCCGCCAGGCGACCACCATACAGTTGCCGGGTGGCTGGTTATCCGGCGCAGACCGGAATCCAGCCTATTGATTAAAAAAGGTTTCAGCAAAAACGGAAACGACAAAATCGAATCAATCAGCGGTTTCCGAAGCCTGATAAAACCAACCTACACGCGCAACATCAGCCACCACCACGCCGTCAGCGTAAAAAAGGAAAAGATCAGCCCCACCGCCACCATCAGATTGGCAAGCGCAGGATCGAGATCGTGTTCGGCAGCGACGATGGCAGCGGTGATCATCGGCGGCATCGCCGCCTCGAACAGCGTCACCTGTATCGCCTGACCGTGCGCGCCCAGCAACGGCACATACAGCAGAAAAATCGCCAGAGGAGCCAGAATCAGCTTGAAGCCCAGCCCCAACGCCAGATTGCGTTTATGTTCGGCGATATGCCCGATGCGCAGTTGCAGTCCCACCGACAGCAGCGCCAAGGGTGCCAGCGTGTCGCCCAGACGTTTCAGCAGCGCCGAAAACCAGTCGGCGTACTCGAGCGGGATCAGCAGCAACGCCATCAGCAGCGCGATGAATGGCGGAAACTGCGCGATGCGTTTGAAAATTTCCATCGCGGTCGGACGCCCCGAGGAATAGATGCCCGCCACCGTGATGCCCAGCACAGACAGCGCGAAAAACGAACCCAACTGGTCGGCAATGATCGCCGTGGAAAGTCCTTCATGACCGTAAAACGCCTCGACCATCGGCAGGCCGAAGAACGAAGTGTTGCCCAACCCCCCCACCAGAATCAGCGCGCCAGTCGTGGCGCGCGGCAAGGCCAGCCAGCGCCCGATCAGCCAGAACATGCCCGCCGACAGCCCGAACACCAGCCAGGCCATCGCGCCGGTCAGCAGCATGTCGCCGGACAGTTTGAGTTGATGGATGTACAACAGCGTCAGCGCGGGCAGCGAGACATGGATGATGAAACTGTTGAGTGTGGCCGGCGCGTTGTCCGGCATACGCCGCAAATGGCGCAGCACCACACCGGCGACGAAACAGAGGATGAGCAGGAGGAGGTTATTCATCTTTCGTCATTCCGGCGCAGGCCGGAATCCAGAGCGGTTATTCATTCCATCGTCATTCCCGCGCAGGCCGGAATCCAGAGCGGTTATTCAATATGCAGTTGGTATTGTCCGCTACGCGGAATCGTTCAATGACTGGATTCCGGCCTGCGCCGG
>JAVHSF010000347.1:0-2427 GCA_036172035.1 Gallionella sp.
GACCGTCGAAACCTCACGCCATTCGCAAGAAATCGTCGCGGACTTGAAAAAATTAACTGCTGAAGGAAAACTGTAATGCCGCCCCGTATCAATATATTCATCGCCTGGTTTCTGATCCCGCAAACGCTGGTGCTGGGCTGGGTAGCCGCGAGCGGTCACCTGTTGCTGGAACTACTCGGCGCAAACGCCCACGAGGGCGACATTCCAAGCCGCATGACGGGCGCTTTGCTGGTGTTTGGCGCAGTGTATCTGGTGCTGCACTTTCGCGGCACTTTGCCGCCGAAAGGCAAGCCAGATGGCAAGGGCTATACCACTGGTCAACGTCTGGTGCTGGCAGGCAATCTGCTGGCAGGACTGTTCGTCACCTTCCAACTCTCTCATTTTCTGGTCGAAAACCGCGCGGCATTCCTGATCATGAACGGCTTCACCGATGCCTTCGGCTACTGGGCGATGGCCTGCTGGGTGATAGGTTTCTCCTTCCTCTACCAATCTTCATTACCCAATAAATAAAAAATACTCATGCCATTCATCACATTAGATAACGCCAGTTTGGCTTTCGGCCATGTCGCACTGCTGGACCATACCGCTTTTCAACTCGATGAGCATGAACGAGTCGGGCTGATCGGACGCAACGGCGGCGGCAAATCCAGCATGATGCGCGTGCTGGCGGGGGAAGGGGTACTCGACGACGGTCAAATTTGGCGCGCGCCCTCTGCGCGCATCTGCTACGTCAATCAGGAACCTGTGCTGGATGCCGATGACACGGTGTTCGACGCGGTCGCCAAAGGCTTGGGGAAATTGCAGCAACTGCTGCGCGACTATCACCATGTTTCGCACCAGCTCAGCGAACCGGACGCAGACTTCGACACCCTGCTGGAAGAAATGCAGCACTTGCAGACCCAACTCGAAGCACAGGACGGCTGGTCGGTCGAGGCGCGCATCGAAACCGCGATTAACAAGCTGGATTTAGACCCCGACAAGCGCGTCGGCGACTTGTCCGGCGGACAGCGCAAACGCGTGGCACTGGCACAGGCGCTGGTCGCCGAGCCGGATGTGCTGATCCTGGACGAACCGACCAACCATCTGGATTTCGCCTCCATCGAATGGCTTGAGGGGCTGCTCAACAATTTTGTCGGCAGCGTGCTGTTCGTCACCCATGACCGGCGCTTCCTGGATAACGTCGCCACGCGCATCGTCGAACTGGATCGCGGCAAGCTGTCCGGCTTCCCCGGCAACTTTACCGCCTATCAGGGACTCAAGGAACGCATGTTGGCCGATGAAGCGGTGAACAACGCCAAGTTCGACAAGGTGCTGGCGCAGGAAGAAGTGTGGATACGTCAGGGCGTGAAAGCACGCTGTACCCGCAATGAAGGCCGCGTGCTGCGTCTGGAACAACTGCGCCGCGAGCGTATGGCGCGCCGCGAAAAAGTAGGCAAAGTCGAGATGAGCGTGGATGCGGGCGAACGCTCCGGCAAGCTGGTCGCAGAACTGACCGATGTCTGCAAAAGCTACGGCGATCGCACGCTGATCAAGGACTTCTCCTGCCGCATCCAGCGCGGCGACAAAATCGGCCTGTTGGGACCCAACGGCGCAGGCAAAAGCACTCTGCTCAAAATGATCCTCGGCGAGTTGCAGCCGGATTCAGGGACGGTGAAACTCGGCACGAAAATCGCGGTAGCGTATTTTGACCAGCTGCGCCAACAACTGGACGACAACGCAACGCTGGCCGACACCATCAGCCAGGGCGCGGATTTCGTCGAAATCGGCGGACAGCGCAAACACATCATCAGCTATCTGGGCGACTTCCTGTTCTCGCCGGAACGCGCCCGTTCGCCCGTAAAAAGCTGCTCCGGCGGCGAACGCAACCGCTTGCTGCTGGCGCGGCTGTTCACCCAACCCGCCAACGTGCTGGTGCTGGACGAACCGACCAACGATCTGGACATCGAGACGCTGGAACTGCTCGAAGAACTGCTGGCCAACTACAACGGCACCCTGTTTCTGGTCAGCCATGACCGCGCCTTTTTGGACAACGTCGTCACCCAGGTGATCGCCTTCGAGGGCGACGGCAAATTGCAGGAATACGTCGGCGGCTTTGAAGACTGGGAACGCGTACAGAAGTATCAAGCTTCAGCAGCTAACGCCAAACCTCCCGCTGCGCCCGCGCGAGCCGCAACCACACCGGTCGAAAAACCCAAAGCAGCCAGCAAGCTGAATTACAGGGAAAGCCGCGAACTGGAAGACCTGCCCAAGCGCATCGAGGCACTGGAAAAAGAACAAATAGACATCGCCGCCCACCTGGCCGACGGCACGATCTTCCGCACCGATGCAAAACGCGCCAAACAACTGCAAACCCGCAGCGAAGCCATTGATGCGGAAGTATTGTCGGCAATGACGCGCTGGGAAGAACTGGACAAGCGCAGCTAGGAG
>JAVHSF010000348.1:0-2423 GCA_036172035.1 Gallionella sp.
CTGACTGGGTTCCCGCCTTCGCGGGAACGACAAAACCGAATAAATCAGTGCTTCCTTAAGGATGCCCCTTCATCATTCCACAGGCGGCGGTTCATCCGCTTCGGGCGAGTTGTTCCATTGCAGCGTGCGGTAGTCGAAGCCGCGCACGATGCTGGGTTTGATGATCTCAAAGAAGGGGGAAATGTCAAAGTCGCGCGGGGTAAAAAGACTGTGATGGCGGATGTGCAAAATTTCCCTCTCGCAGGCATCACAACCCGGCGTACCGAGTTGATGTTCTACGTTGGGTAGTACCGGGTAATGTACTGACTGGAACGCCTGGGCGATCAACGTGGAACAAATGGCCTTGCTGGGTTCACCGCTGCCTAGCGCCAGCGCGCGCCGCCGCCAGCGCATCGGGATGAAATTCAACGAGGTGGGGAACAGGTAGCGCGCCAGATCAAAGACGTTCTTCAGGTCGTAGGTATGGCCTATTTGCCCTTTTACCGACTCGATCACGCGCTGCAAGTCTGCTTCGGTCAGGCCAACCGGACGGCAGATACGCGTATGAAAACCGCGATAATGGCTGAGGGGCACGGCAACCACGCCATGCTCGAGGTTGGCCTCGATCAATACTCGCGGATCGGTCTTGTGTTCATCTTCCGGCAGTGTGCCGACATACAGCGCGGCATGTGACCAGGTCGAATTGGTCAGGTATTTGATGACCGCGCTGATACGCAAATTGCCTTCCACCAGCAGCACATCACCGGGCTGCAACACCCTGGCGATGTCCTGCGCCTCTTTGGTTGCCGCCGGAACGTAATAATGCTGGACGGGCTGATTGAGATAGTGAGCAAGCAGCTTACCGAAGGGTCGTAATGCAAATTTAATCATTTATTAACAATCTATTGAGAGTAAAAGTTAATGCGATATATGAATTTGATATTGGCTGTGCTGAGTCTGGAATTTGCAGGGTAATCAGGGTTTCGACTCCGTTTGCAAAAAATCATGCAGCGTAAACGCTACGTCCTTCGCCCTGATAACTCTGATAAATATGCTCAAAAATAGCAGAGCATTTGGCCTCGTAAATTTCCTTGGAATACGCGCGCGGCAAGCCTTCATCCAGCGCATTTTCGATCTCGATCTTCACGCGGGCACGAGTGGAAATCTTTTGCCGCCAGCCGAGCACCAGCAGCTTGTGCAGCTTCTCAAGCAAGTGGTGCGCTACCTTTTTCACCTCATTGCGCTCTTCCGTGGTGAGCTGCGGTGCAGGCCGTGTAAGAATATCCAGGATGGTCAATTCCTCTTCGCTCAGGTTTTCGCGCACATGGCGAGTCTGTTCTTCCGTCAGCACAGTAGACAAGGCCAGCAGTTCCTTGAATATCTCCTCGATATTGCGACTGCCTGAGTTGTAACCTTCGATGAGTTCCTGAAACTTCGCCAGATAGTCGGCACGCGTCGGGTTGAGCTTTACCAGGCGTTCCAGTTGCGCGCGTACTGCCGCTTTCAAGCGTTCGACATCGGTGTTGCTCGGCTTCTTGTTCTCGAAGCGTTTGCGCAGCGCCGCGAAGTTGATCTTCGATAAATCAATCTGTCCGTAGTTGGCCGTGTGCTGCTGGATGGTGAAAGGCTCTGCGGCGATGGACTCATCCAGCAAACTCTGGATGCCCTGCATGATGTGGGAAATATCGGGCGGTTCGGTCACGGTGCGGATGCACTGGGCGATGGCGGCGAGACATCCGCAACGCTGCACGAACTCGATCGCAACAGGATCGGGCTTCACTGCGCGATACAAACTGCTCACCAAGGCTTCCAGCGCGAGGAAATCGCGCTTGATCGCTTCAGGAGCCATCAAACGATCCGCAGCAACTTGAATCGCACCCGCCTGAGCAAAATTGGCCGTTGGCTTATTTTCGATCTCCGCCAAAACAACGCCATGCTCAAAACAAAACACATTCGCGTCATTGATGGCATAGCGCAGCTCATCCGCTAACGCCTTCTTGTCGCGCACCGGCATTTCGCCACCATCCCCCTTGCCATAGATTGCCAACGCCTTTTCCAGCGAAGCGAACACGTTTGCATAGTCCACGATCAAGCCGCTGTGCTTGCCGGGATACACACGGTTGGCACGGGCGATGGTCTGCATCAGCGTATGGTTGCGCATCGGCTTGTCGAGATACACCGTTGAGCAATTCGGCGCATCAAAGCCCGTCAGCCACATCGCGCAGACGAACACCAGGCGCAACGGATCATTGGGGTCTTTGAACTTCTCGTCCAGTTTTTCATCGTTGATGCGCTTGCGGTGTGGCACGATGTCAATACCCAACTTCGCCATCTGCTCGATTTCGTTCTGCCCCGCCGACACCACCACCGCCATATCAATATCTGCACCCTCTCCCTTTGGGAGAGGGTAGGGTGAGGGACGGGCATTTTTGCCTTGTCCGTTA
>JAVHSF010000349.1:0-2422 GCA_036172035.1 Gallionella sp.
ACGGTTCGTCGCTACGCGAGTTTCACGTTAAAAACACAGTCGCGCCAAACGCTCCCTGTTTTGAGCGGGGAGAACCAGCATGATTCGTTTAATCGCCCTGCGCGAACTGCGCAGCCTGTTTGCCATGCCCTCGACCTGGTTCATCCTTGCCGTGTTGCAATTCATTTTCGCCTGGTTTTTTCTGGCCAGACTGGAAGCCTTTCTGGAAATCCAGCCGCAACTGGCGCAACTCGCCAATCCGCCCGGCGTGACCCTCACCATCGCAGCGCCCCTGTTCTTCACGGCAGGCTTTGTACTGATGATGCTGGTACCGATGTTCACCATGCGTCTGCTCGCGGAAGAACGCCGCAATCAGACGCTGGCGCTCCTGCTCTCCGCGCCTTTGTCCGAACGCCACATCGTGCTGGGGAAATTTGCCGGACTAATGATTTTTCTGCTGGCGCTGACCGTCATCCTGCCCGCGATGACCTACAGTCTGGCACTCGGCACGCCGCTGGATCACGGCCTGATACTGTCCAACTGCCTCGGCCTGATATTGCTCACCGCCAGCTATGTCGCGCTGGGGCTGTACGTTTCCGCACTCACCGGCCAACCCGTCATCGCCGCCATCGGTGCGCTGGCCGTATTGGTCGGCCTGTGGCTGGCCGACATGGCGGCGACAGCGGCGGATTCCCCCTGGCATCTGCTCTCGCCACTGCACCATTTCCAGAACTTTAACGTCGGGCTGCTGGACAGCGGTGATGCCGCCTTCTTCGTGCTGTTCACCGCTTTCTTCCTGCTGCTGACCATGAAGCGTCTGCACAATAACCGCGTTTACGGATAAACCATGCCGCGTAAATTTTTCACCTCCCTACCCTTGCGCAACCTGATTTTCGTGGTGCTGCTGCTCGCCACGTCGAGCGGGCTGGGCTATCTTGCCAACCGCTACCACCTGCAACGCGACCTCACCCTGAACGCCAGCAACAGCATTGAACCCGCCAGCGTGAGCATCCTCAAGCAACTCACCGAGCCGCTCAGCATCACCGTCTATGCCACCGAACAGGACGCAAAACTGGGCGACATACGCAAACTCATCCGCGAATTCGTCTCGCTGTATCAACGCCACAAACCCGACCTCAAACTGGTGTTCATAGACCCCGAAAAAGAACCTGAAAAAACCCGTGCGGCGCGCATCCAGCTCAACGGCGAGATGGTGGTCGAATACGCCGGACGCAACGAACACCTCACCCAAATCAATGAACAGACCCTCACCAGTGCCCTGCTGCGACTGGCGCATAGCCGGGAACAAACAGTGATGTATCTGGACGGCCACGGCGAGCGCAAGCTGGATGGCATCGCCAATCAGGATATGGGTGCGCTGTTCGGTGCAAAACTCAAACAAAATGGCTTCAAAATCAACAGCCTGAATCTGGCCATCGCCCAGGATGTCCCGCGCAATGCCAGCTTGCTGGTAATCACCCAGCCGCAGCTGGATCTACTGCCCGGCGAAGTGGACAAACTGCTGCATTACGTCGAGCGCGGCGGCAACCTGCTCTGGTTGCTGGATGCCGAACCGCTGCACGGGCTGGAACGCCTCGCCGAAAAACTCAATCTAACCCTGCCGCCCGGCATCGTGATTGACCCCGCCGCCACCGAGATGAACGCGCCCGCCACCTGGTCGCTGGGGACGAGTTACCCGCCGCACGCCATCACCAACGGATTCAATCTGATTACCGCCTATCCTGCGGCACGCCCGCTGGAATGGGACGAAGCGCCCGAATGGCAACACCATATACTGGTGGAAGTCGCCGCGCGCGGCTGGGTCAGCCACAACGCAACCGACAGTACGCCGGTCAGCCGCTTCGATAAACAATACGACACCCCGGGTCCTGTCGCCATCGCACTCGCCATGCAACGCAATGTCAACGATGCCGAACAACGTATCGTCGTCGTCGGCAACGGCGCTTTCCTCGCCAACAGCTTCGCCGGCAACGGCGGAAACGTGGACCTGGGTGTCAACATGGTGAACTGGCTGACCGGCGAAGAACACCTCATCACCCTGCAACCCCGCGCCACGAAAGACAGCAATCTGGTGCTGAACAAGACGCAACTGACCGTCATCAGCACAGGCTTCCTGATTGCCTTGCCGTTGCTGCTTGCGATTGTGGGCGGGGTTATCTGGTGGAAACGCCGCCGTGCCTGAACTACCCGAAGTCGAAACCACGCGGCGCGGATTAGCCCCTCATCTTGAAGGCGCTACCGTGGTCGGCGTAGTCATACGCAACCCGCGCCTGCGCTGGCCGATCCCGGATGATCTGCCGGAACGGTTGAACGGCCAAACGATCTGTTCACTGACGCGCCGCGCCAAATATTTGCTGCTAAATTTTGCCAGCGGGACGCTGATCCTGCACTTGGGCATGTCCGGCAGTCTGCGCATCCTGCC
>JAVHSF010000350.1:0-11180 GCA_036172035.1 Gallionella sp.
ACCCTCACGACTTAGCTCACGATGTCAGCCCCTTCATTCGTATTGCATATCGAACCAGGCGCAACCTGCGCCCCCGAAGTGGTTGAACAACTCTCGCCAAAATTGGCCACACTGGTACACCGTTACATCAGCGATGCCGACTCGCTGGCCGCCGCACTGAATGAACGCGAGTGGAGCGCGATTCTGTATGGCAAGAATGAACTGAACGATGTTAGCGTGCCTCATTCCTTCCTGGATAGTATGCCCGGCATGGCCTGCCAGCTCCATCTGGACAAGGATGGCGCATTGATTTTCACCTATGTCAGTGAAGGCTGTATGGATTTGCTCGGTGTCACGCCGCCCGAACTGGAGCAACACCCGCAATTATTGCTGGACAGACTACATCCTGACGATATGGCGACGTTCTACCGGAGCATGCGCCAATCGTCCAGCCAGGCGACTCCGTGGAATTGGGAGGGTCGCATCATCTTGCTGAGCGGCCAGGAAATAAAATGGCTGAATTTGCGCGCCAAACATCCCGTGACCGATGTGCGGGGCACGGTCTGGAATGGCTTCATTGTCAACATCACGCAAAACAAGCAAACCGCTATCGAAATCAAACAGTCGCGGCAACGGCTGCGCGAGCTGTCTTCTCATATCGAGAGCATCAAGGAAGAGGAACGCATGCGCATCGCACGGGAAATCCACGATGACATAGGTGTCCTGCTGACCGCCCTGAAAATGGATCTGGCATGGCTCAGCCAGCGCCTGCCCAAAGACAATGCCGCGCTACAGGAAAAAACGCTGGACATGGCAAATTTGCTGGATACGGCGGGCAAATCTGCCAACAATCTGGTACACAGCCTGCGCCCCGGCTTCCTCGACTGTTTCGGTATCGTCGCGGCGATCGAAATCGAAGCACGGGAATTTACCAAACGCACCGGCATCCCCTGCAAAATAACCAAGTCCAGCGACAATCTCGATGTCTCGGACACGCAATCCATCACGCTCTTCCGCGTTTTTCAGGAAACCCTGAACAACATCATGAAACATGCCGCAGCCAGTCAAATACAGGTGCAGATTCTTGAAAATGCAACCGGCATCGAGCTGGTCGTTACGGATAACGGCAAGGGATTTGACGGATCGGCACGCAACAAACCGCGCTCATTCGGTTTGCGCGGCATACAGGAACGCATCGGTCAACTCGGCGGCAAGGCCACCATCACCAGCAAACCGGGAGCCGGCACACAAATCGCGGTGCGGCTGCCGTTGCAGAAATAAAAGACTTGCCTTGAACACAACCCATTTTCCCGAAAAATCCATGATAAAAATTCTTGTCGTTGACGACCATGCCCTGATCCGCAAAGGATTGAAGCAACTGCTGGAGGATAGCCCTGATCTGCAGGTCACCGGTGAAGCCGCGAGCGGCAACGAGGCCATCAGCAAGGTGCGTGCAGAACACTTCGATTTATTGCTGCTGGACATCAATCTGCCCGACAAACACGGCATCGAAGTACTCAAACAACTCAAGTCGGAACAGCCTGAACTCAAAATTATCGTACTGAGCATGTACCCGGAAGAACAATATGGGGTGCGTGCGCTAAAGGCTGGCGCGATGGGCTACCTGAACAAACAAAGCGCCTCTGACACACTGATCACCGCCATCGGTCAGGTAATCAGCGGCAAAAAATACATCAGCGAAACGCTGGCCGAACAACTGCTCAACAACCTGATAGGCGAATCGCAGGAATTGATGCACCAAAGCCTGTCCAACCGCGAATATCAAACCCTGTGCCTGATGGCCTCGGGTAAAACCCTGACTGAAATCTCCGAAATCATGACGCTCAGCCCCAAAACGGTGAGTGTTTACCGCAACCGCATGTTGGCAAAAATGGGCTTTGCCAACAATGCCGAAGCGATGCACTACGCCATCTCACATCATCTGGTCGAATCACAGGACTGACCCGACCCATCCTCTCCCGACATTTGCAACCGCGTTTTCCGCATTGAACTAGGGGCATTTTCAGACGCTATTCGGCACATCACCCGCGTGAACACAGGCAATAATAGCGCCCATCCAATCAACTTATCTGCACGCAAGATATGAACCCATACACGCCCTCCGAAGTAGCCCGCGAAACACTCAAAACGCTGGCGCAACGCAAACTCGTACCGACCCCGGACAATTACGCCAAAATTTTCGCCGAAATCAGCGGCTCGCCCATCATGCCAAAAAATGGCGCGGAACAAGTGTTGCGCGACATTGCCGAGCATTTGCAGAAAACCGAAAAAACTGCGGCTTCGGGCAATACGCTAAATACGATCATCGGCGCAGAAGACTGGGCGCAATGCCGCACGGAAATCGAGAGCATACTGTCCGGCATTGCTACCCGCAGCGAACCCCCGCAGCCCTGGGCAGTATTGATACGCAAGCTAGTACGCCAACTGGACATGCCACACAAGGGGCTGACCGTAACACGCAAAAAAGAAGGGCTGGAAACGGTTCTGAGCAGATTTGGCAACAAGCCTGAGGTTCTGTTTGAAAAAATGGGCAATCTGGTTCGTTCGTGGTCTGACTCGCCCGTTACGGACAGCCTGGTTGAAATAGATCCCGCTTTGCTGCCAGACACACCCGGTTCATCTGCCACGCCCCTACCCGGCTCAACCGACATCCCCGCCAAAGCGACACCCGCCTACACGGTAGAGAGTGCGACAGAGATGCTCGGCAAACTTTCCGAGTTGCTGGCGCAGACGCTGGAAAGCACCATCAGCGCCCAACCCGAACTATCCGACGAAGTCCTCAAGCTCGCCGCACAAGTGCGCAATATCGAAAACCATGACCAGGTTACCTTGCTGGCCAAGCAACTGCGCCAATTCTGGCTCAAGGTGGAATTGCGCGGTGGCGACAAAATCAAAATACAGGAAGGCCTGGTGCGCCTGCTACGACTGCTGGTGGAAAATGTCGGCGAGATGGTTGAAAGCGAGGAATGGCTACACGGACAAATCGTCACTTTGCACGACATTATTGACAACCCGATAGACAAACACGTCATCGCCGATGCCGAACGCAGCCTGCGCGAAGCGATCATCAAACAGGGCTTGCTCAGCAAAAGCCTGACCGATGCCAAAACCACGCTAAAAAGCCTGATGACCACCTTTATTGATCGCCTGGGCAGCATCACCGAAAGCACCGGTGACTATCACCACAAAATCGAAGGCTACAGCCAGCAGATTGCACAATCCAACAATCTCAGCGAACTCAGCAGCCTGCTCGATGCCATCATGCATGACACCCGCAGCGTACAGGCCGACACCCTGCGTTCCCACGACGAACTGGTCGAATCGCGCAAACAGGTCAACGCGGCGGAAATAAAAATCCAGCAACTGGAAAAAGAACTGTCCGAAGTCAGCGAACTGGTTCACCAGGACCAACTGACGGGAGCCTTGAACCGGCGCGGACTGGATACCGCTTTCGAGCGCGAAGCCACCCGTACGGCACGCAGCCAGTCGCCACTTTGTGTCGCGCTGCTGGACATTGACGACTTCAAACGCCTCAACGACACCATGGGGCATCAGGTAGGCGACATAGCGCTCGTCCATCTCTGCACCGTCATCAGGCAGGCGCTGCGCCCCTCTGACTCCGTCGCCCGCTACGGCGGTGAAGAGTTCGTCATCATCCTGCCCGATGTCGGCCTGACAGAAGCCTCTGCCACCGTGGAACGTTTGCAAAGAGAGCTCACCAAACAATTCTTCATGCATGAAAACGACCGCGTACTGGTGACTTTCAGTGCTGGCGTGGCCTTGCGAGCCGCAGAAGAGCCGCAAGACGAAGTAATCGCGCGTGCCGACAAGGCAATGTATCAAGCCAAGCGCGCCGGCAAAAACCGCGTAATCATGGCGGAATAATGCCACCAAACAGGCTGGGGGCGTATTCCCGTACACCCTCAAGCCACTGCACCATAGACCCAGACAGATGTTTTTTTTGAAAAAAATCCTAAAGTTTTTACCCTCTGCTCCGATAACTGGACTAACGGCGGTTGATAAGCCTGCAACAAAAGGCAAACCAAAGTAACTGGCCACCGCGCCGGACTTAATTTCAAGTTAAAGGAGAATTAAAATGCCCTCATTTATCAATACCAACATTGCTTCCCTGAACGCGCAACGCAACCTGAATTCATCGCAAGCATCGCAGCAAACCGCTCTGCAACGGCTGTCTTCCGGCTTGCGTATCAACAGCGCCAAGGATGACGCAGCCGGCCTGGCCATCACCAACCGGATGTCTTCACAAATCTCCGGCGCAAACCAGGCTGCACGCAATGCCAATGACGGCATTTCGCTGGCTCAAACAGCCGAAGGCGATTTGACCCAGATCAGCAACAACCTGCAACGGATGCGCGATCTGGCTGTGCAATCGTCCAATGCCACCAATACTGCTTCTGACCGCGCAGCACTGAATAACGAAGTGCAGGCACTGGCTCAGGAAATTGACCGTGTCGCACAAAACTCATCATTCAACGGCGTAAAACTGCTGGACGGCTCGTTTACCGCACAGAATTTCCAGATCGGCGCTAACGCTACCGGCAATGACAGCATCCAGATCAGTGCCATCAGCAGCGCGCGCATCTCGCAAATTGGCGGCGTAGGTCAAACCACTTCGGCAACCGTAACGGGTACGGCGACCACAGCCGCACTCACAGCAGGTGCTGTCACGCTGAACGGCATCCAGGTAGGCGCTTCCAATGTAGGGGCGTTACCCGGCCAAAGTGCTGCCAGCGCCTACTCGGTCGCCGTCGCCATCAACGCGGTTTCGGGTAGTTCCGGTGTTACCGCCAGCGCCAATGCAACTGCCACAACCGGCATAGCAGCAGCAGCCTTTGCGGCAGTGACCGCAGGCACGAACAGCGGCTTCTCGATCAACGGTGTCGCGGTTGGCAACATTGCCGCAGGCGGAGATGCCATCGGTCAGGGCGCAAACGTCGCAGCCGCGATCAATCTGGTTGCGGCACAATCGGGGGTAACTGCCACCGCCAACGCGACTACCGGCGCATTGAGTCTGTCCGCAGCGGATGGCCGGGACATCACCATCGCCGCAAACGGCACTTATGCCGCACTCACTGCCGATACCGGCCTGACAGCAGGCACGACCCACGGCACGGTGACGCTGAACAGCACCAGTGCATCGGGCATTGTACTGAGCGGCGGCGCAGTAGCCAGCGGCGGATTTACCGCAGCAACCACCGCCACAACCACCGTATCCAACGTATCCAGCATCTCCTCGATGAACGTGCTGACCGCAACCAGCGCATCTGCCGCACTCAATGCGATTGACGGCGCGCTGTCTTCGGTGAATACCTCACGCGCTTCACTGGGTGCTTATCAGAACCGTTTTGCTTCGGTGGTGACCAGCTTGCAAACCACTTCCGAAAACCTGACTGCCTCACGCAGCCGGATTCAGGATACCGACTTTGCCGCAGAAACAGCGTCTCTGACTCGCGCACAAATTCTGCAACAAGCCGGCACGGCGATGTTGGCACAAGCGAATCAGATTCCTAACCAAGTCATGACACTGTTGCGTTAAGTCACCGCAGCCAAGGTAGTCCCGGTCGGACAAACCGTTAACGTCCGTCCGGGATTACAAATTTGAGGGAGAAACAAAATGTTTATCCAAAGTTCAGGTCATATGATGCAATCCGCAAGAATCGCGAACGACAGCCACAACGGGTTCGTCCCGGAGAGGGCATCGCCACTCGGCACAGACGCTATTACAACGACTGACGTGCAATCCGTCAAACGGGTCGAATCTGCCGAACCTGCCGCCCCGCAACCCACTGACGCCCAAATAAAAGAAGCATTAAACAGCATCAACAAGACATTAAGGCAATCCAGCATCAACCTTCAATTCAACGTGGATACGGACACCAAAAGATCGGTAATCAAACTCATTGATGGCGAAACGGGTGATGTGATCCGTCAGTTCCCCAGCGAAGATGCACTGGCAATATCACGTTCCATAGACCGCATACAGCAAGGTCTGTTGCTGAAACAACAGGCATAGAGAACCGTCATGGCAACTACTTCAGCCGTAGGAACCAGCAGCATTGATGTCAATGCCATCGTCAGCCAGTTGATGACCGTCGAGCAGCAACCCATTACCAAGCTGAATGCGCGTGAAGCCAGCTACCAGGCAAAACTTTCTGCCTTTGGCACCCTACAAGGGGCGGTTGCCAATTTCCAGAACACCCTGCGCACCTTAAGCAACGCCAGCAGCTTCCAATCCGTCACCGCCACCTCCTCGGACACCGCCACCCTCTCGGCCAGCGCCTTGACCAGCGCCTCGACCGGAAAATATTCCATAGACGTGACCCGTCTGGCACAGGCACAAACCTTGGTTGCCGCAGGACAAACCAACCTCTCGGCAGCGATCGGCACAGGCGCTGCTACCACTTTGAGCTTCGATACCGGCACGATTAGCGGAACGCTTGCCGGAGGAAAATATAACCCGGGCGCGACCTTCACATCCGCAGGAAACGGACTCAAGACCGTCACCCTGGACAGCAGCAACAATTCCCTGCAGGGCATACGCGACGCGATCAACGCCGCCAGCCTCGGCATCACCGCCAGCATCATCAATGATGGCAGCGCGGCACCTTACCGTCTGGTGCTGAGCGCCAATAACACGGGTGCCGACAGCAGCATGAAAATCACCGTCAGTGGCGATGCCAGCGTGAGCGGTCTGCTGGCAAACGACCCGACTGCCGGAGCCGCAGGACAGAACCTGTCAGAATCCGTCACCGCCCTCAACGCGGATATAAAAGTAAACGGCATCGTCGTCAGCAAGGCATCGAACACCGTCTCCGATGTCATTCCAGGAGTCACGTTCAAACTGGGTAACCTGACCAGCGCACCCGTTACCTTGACCGTTGCGCAGGACACGGCTTCCGTCAACAAATCCGTGAACGATTTTGTGACCTCATACAATGCACTGAGCAAAACCCTGTCCGATCTTTCTGCCTATAATCCTGCCACCCAAAAAGGGGCAACCTTGCAGGGAGATGCCACCGTACGCAACTTGCAAGGCAAACTGCGCTCGGTATTGAATACTGCCGTTTCAGGCGCGGGCGCGTTGACCAGCCTGTCGCAAATCGGCATCACCTTCCAGCGCGATGGCTCACTGGCATTAAACAGCAGCAAACTCAACACGGTCATGCAAAGCAATTTCAGCGATGTCGCGGGGCTATTTGCCGCAACCGGCAAAGCCTCCGATAGCCTGGTGACTTACAACTCGACCACCAGCGCCACCAAACCGGGCAGTTACGCGGTAAATGTAACCGGGCTTGCCACGCAAGGTAACGCACTCGCTTCCATCGCGCCGGGCAGTTTAACCATCAGTGCAGCGAACGATACCCTGGACATGAGCATCAACGGGGTCAGCACCTCGATTGCCCTGACCGCGAAGACTTATGCCTCGGCACAGGAATTGGCCACTGAAGTGCAATCCAGGCTGAACGGCGCAAGCGCGTTGTCCGGTGCTGGAATCAGCGTTTCAGCCACGCTCGATGCGGGCAGGATTTCCATTACCTCAAACAGTTATGGCGCAGGATCGAGCGTGATCGCCAGTGGCGGCAACGGTCTGGCCAATCTGTTTGGTACGGCAACCTCAACCACCGGACAGGATGTAACCGGTACGATCAATGGCGCAAATGCCGTCGGCTACGGCCAGTCACTTTCTTCTACCAGCGGAGATTCACAGGGTTTATCCCTGCTGGTCAACGGCGGTGCGCTGGGCAGTCGCGGCACGGTCAGCTACGCACAAGGTTATGCCTACCTGATGAACAACCTCGCCACCTCGGTACTGGCCAACGATGGCACACTGAGCGCCAGCACCAACGAAATCAACAGCTCCATCAAAAACCTGGGAACTCGCCGCAGCACCCTGCAACAGCGTCTGATCGGAATAGAAGCACGCTACCGCGCCCAATTTACGGCGCTGGATGGCATGTTAAGCAGCATGAATACGACCAGCACTTATTTAACCCAGCAACTCGCGCAACTCGCAAAACTGTAATTCTGAGGGGATCATCATGAACGCAACCGCAGCTATCAAAGCCTATAACAAAGTCGGAGTTGAATCGGGTGTCACCGCAGCCGATCCGCACAAGCTGATCGCCATGCTGTATCAGGGGGCGCTGCTGGCCATTGCCAACGCCAAAAACGGCATCCTGCGCAACGATATTCCCGCCAAGGGCAAGGCCATTTCCCACGCCATCCTGATTATTGATAACGGCCTGAATGCCAGCCTGGACAAGGAAGTCGGCGGCGCTCTGGCGCTGAACCTGTCCGCCCTGTATGACTACATGAGCAAGCGCCTGCTGGTCGCGAACATGAATAACGACATAACCGCACTGGACGAAGTTGCCCGTTTACTGACTGACCTTAAAGGCTCATGGGAAGAAATCCGCCAACCGGCAACCACGCCCGTCCTACCCGCCAGACGCACGGCACAGGCAGTTCAACTGGTTTACGCAAGAGGTTAGCCATGAACACGCAAAGCATCCTCCTCAATTACGAATCGCTTGCCGGCCTGACGGAGCAAATGCGCAACGCGGCAGTTGACGGGAAATGGGACAGCCTGGTCGGCCTCGAACAGCAATGCAGCCGCCAGGTCGCCCACATGAAAGCCGCCGGCCAGCCACACGCGCTGGACGAATCTGCCCGACAACGCAAGATACAACTGATCAAGAAAATACTTACGGACGATGCGGTGATACGCAATCGTACCGAAAGCTGGATGGGGCAACTACAGCACATCATGCAAAGCAACCGCCACGAGCAGCAGTTAAATCAATCCTATGGCGCAGCGTAGGCTGTCGGGACAAAAACGGCATATACGTCAACAGTGTTGCGCTATCTCACCAGGAGTCTGTCGGACTGAAAGGGCATCGGCTACCAAACCAATCAACCGATACAGGATAAACTGCCGCCGACGTTACCCTGATTTCCACACAATTCGGACACCCACCCATGCAATCCGCCAACTTGATCAACAGCCTGCAAGTGCTTTCCCGATCGGGAAAGCCGCTGATTGTAGCGGCCAGCGATACGTCCCCTCCTCCCGTCACCAAACTCGAACCGGGTCAGCGTATTCAGGGTACCGTACAGAAACAAGTCGGTTCCGGGCTGTACAAGGTACAAGTTGCCGGGCAATCGCTGCAATTGCATTTACCCGGGCAACTCCAGGCCGGAAAGTTACTTGAATTAGAGGTTATTTCCACCGTCCCGCGCCTGACTTTCAGCCTGTTCGCCTCTACCCATCCCATCGCCACCCGTGAGCAGATCAGCGCCACCTCCCGCCTGCTTGCCAACCTCGCCGAACTGCCTTTGACCAGAACATTTGTCGGATCAGCGGGCAACAGCGCGGTGTTCCAGAGCAACGGGCAAACCATCAACAGCGCACAGCTCGCGGGCGCGTTGCGCGATGCCCTCGCCAATAGCGGTCTTTTTTACGAATCGCATCAGGCCGAATGGGTACGAGGCGAACGCAGCACGGCACAGCTACTGGTCGAACCACAAAACCTGTTGCTGGACAAGCATCGCGCCGCAACGGGCGAAGCCCCGCCCGGCGATACCCTGAACGCCGCTTTATCGGCACAGCAACAGGGCAAGCCTGCGACCGAATCCAGTTCGCCGATAGCCAGGGAATTATTGACGCTGGTACAGCAACAACTGCACACACTGGAAACGCATCAACTCACCTGGGTGGGTCAGGTCTGGGAGGGACAGCAGATGCAGTGGGAAATACACGGCGAACCCGAACACCGGGCATCCTCCGCCGATAGTCGCCAGTGGAATACCGAACTGGAACTCGCCCTGCCCCGTTTAGGCGACGTACATGCCCGACTGTCTTTTAGCCGGGGCGAGGTAACACTCAGCTTGCAGGCGGCAGACCCCGGGTCGGCTGACTTATTCAAGCGCAAACTGTCCGAATTACACAGCGCAATGAACGATGCGGGCGTACCACTAAACAGCGCGGTGATCGAAAAAAATGACGCAGCGTGAACCCGTCAACCAGCAAGTCGCCATTGCCCTGGCATACGGACAAACCCAGGACGCACCCAGGGTCGTCGCCAAAGGACGTGGGCTGATTGCTCAAGCCATCATCGAACGCGCCAAACTGCACGGCGTGTACGTGCATGAATCCGAAGACCTGGTGGGATTATTGATGCAAGTAGAACTGGATCAGCAAATCCCCCCGCAACTTTATCTGGCCGTAGCCGAACTATTGGCCTGGCTATACCGCTTGGAACACGACAAACCCAACGCTTTTCAAGCGATTGAAAAGTTATAATTCCGCTATGATGGAAAAACACTTCAATACCGGCAGTCATCCCATGGAAAAAGACATCCCGCTTAAAATCGAAATCCTCTCCAGTGCGGAGGACGATCAATATCGCATCACGTCGGACAAGGAAATCGAATCCATTTTTCGCAATATTGCCAAAAGCGGCAGTCGCATCGCGCTGTATTATTCAGATGAGGATGACTTCATTCTGACGACACTGCTTGGAGTTGATGCGTCCGGTTTGTGGCTCGAACCAAGCCAGAACGAGTGCATAAATGCCCGCGTGACGGAGAGTAAAAAACTTATCTTTGTCAGCTCGCACACCCAGATCAAAGTGCAGTTTTCAACCACCCATGCGCGCCGGGCAAACTACCGGAGCCAAAGCGCATTTTTCCTGACCTTCCCGCACGGCATTCACCGTCTGCAACGCCGCGAATATTACCGCCTGATTACGCCAGTCGTAACCCCCTTGCGCTGCCTGATTCCCGGCGCAAAATCTGTCACGACTCCCCCGCCTCTCACCGTCACCATCATGGACATCAGCGGTGGCGGCGTAGGATTGACCTGCACGGAGCAGGATACCGCCCTGATACCCGGACATACCTATCAAGATTGCAAAATCGGCCTGCCTGAAATCGGCACACTGACGGGTACGATAGAAGTCAAGAACCTGGTCGTACTGGACACCCCCACGGGACAGACCATACGGCGCGCGGGCTGCGCATTCATCAATCTTGATGGCGCATCCAACATCCTGCTGCAACGCTATGTCACCACCATGCAACGCACCCGGGAAAAACGCTAGGAAAACACTGATTTATTCGATCTTGTCGTTTCCGCTTTTGCGGAAACCTTTTTTAAT
>JAVHSF010000351.1:0-2408 GCA_036172035.1 Gallionella sp.
TGCAAAAAAATCATCCCCGTCGCACTCGTGAAAGAAGTCCGACAGACTCCTAGGCAAATCAACATGAACGCTTCGATACTGATTGCAAAAAACGCCACCCGGGACATTTATCTGCTGCCGCAAATGGCCAACCGCCACGGTTTGATCACGGGCGCGACAGGTACGGGCAAGACCGTCACCCTGCAAACCCTGGCCGAATCATTCAGCCGCATCGGTGTACCGGTGTTTCTGTCTGACATCAAGGGCGATCTGTCCGGGGTCAGCAAAGCGGGCGGCGGAAATGCCAAAGTTGCGGCGCGCATAGCACAACTCAAGCTGGAGGGCTTTACCCCTCGCAGCTTTCCAGTGACGTTCTGGGATGTATTCGGGAAAATGGGACATCCGCTGCGCGCCACCATTTCCGACATGGGACCGCTGATGATAGGCCGCATGTTAAACCTCAACGAAGTGCAGCAAGGCGTGCTGGCGCTGGTGTTCAAGATTGCCGACGATAACGGTCTTTTGCTGCTGGATTTGAAAGACCTGCGCGCGATGGTGCAGAGCGTGGGTGAAAACGCCGCCGATTTCACCACCGAATACGGCAATATCTCCACCGCCAGCGTGGGTGCGATTCAGCGCGGCCTGCTGCAAATCGAGACGCAGGGCGGCGACAGCCTGTTCGGCGAGCCGATGCTCAATATCGAAGACCTGATGCAAACCGATGCCGACGGCTACGGCATGATCAACATCCTCGCCGCCGACCAGTTGATGAGCGCACCCAAGGTGTATTCGACCATGCTGTTGTGGTTGCTGGCCGAACTGTTCGAGCATCTGCCCGAAGCAGGCGACCTTGAAAAACCCAAACTGGTATTTTTCTTCGACGAGGCACACCTGTTGTTCGACGATGCGCCAGCCGCCCTGCTCGACAAGGTTGAACAAGTGGTGCGGCTGATACGCTCCAAGGGCGTGGGTGTGTATTTCGTCACGCAAAACCCCGCCGACGTGCCGGAAAAAGTGCTGGGGCAACTGGGCAACCGTGTGCAACACGCGCTGCGCGCCTTCAGCCCGCGCGATCAGAAGGCGGTCAAGGCCGCCGCAGAAACCATGCGCGACAACCCTAAGCTCGACGAAATCGGCATCATCACCGAACTAGGGGTCGGCGAGGCATTGGTCTCCTGCCTGGACGAAAACGGCACGCCCGGCATCGTCGAACGCGCGTTGATCGTGCCACCACAGGGGCAGATCGGCCCGATCAGTGAGGCTGAACGCCACGCCATTATCGCCGACTCCCTGCTGGCCGGACATTATGAAAAAGCCATAGACCGCGAATCCGCATATGAAATTCTCAAAGGCCGCACCCAAGCGGACGAAGCAACGGGTGCGCCAGCCACAGCAACCACGCCAGCCACAGCAACCACACAAGCAACCGCGCAATCCAGCGGCAGTGGAATCGGTGATATGCTGGGCGGCCTGTTTGGTGGCGGCACAGGCGGCGCTGCAAGCAGCCGCGCCAGCAATCGCCAGGGCATGGGCGAAGCCTTCGCCAAAAGTGCGATGCGCTCGATAGGATCGGCGGTGGGGCGCGAGATCATACGCGGCGTATTGGGTTCGTTGCTGGGAAGCCGCCGCAGGTAAGCTCACCGGATAACCAGATAAAAATGCAAACCATACTGATTGCAAACCCCAAGGGCGGCAGCGGCAAGACCACGCTTGCGGTGAACATCGCGGGCTATCTGGCCAACCAGGGGCAGCGTGTCGCGATGCTTGATCTGGACAGGCAAAAATCCGCGTCCCTTTGGATTGCCACACGCCCCGTTGATTTGCCCGAGATCGTCACGCTGGATGCCAAAAAAGGCGAAGGTCGGCTCAACGACGCGCTCGTCATGGATTCACCCGCCGGATTGCATGGCAAGAACCTCGCCTACACGCTCAAACTGTCGCACAAAATCATCGTACCCGTCTCGCCCTCGCTGTTCGACCTGAATGCCAGCCGCGATTTTTTGCAACTGCTGGCAGAAGAAAAGGCCGTGCGCAAAGGCAAATGCCAGATCGGCGTGGTCGGGATGCGCATGAATGCACGCACCCGCGCCTCGACGGCACTGGAAAACTTCCTCGCAGAACTGGATTTGCCGATACTGGCCTATTTGCGCGAGACACAAGTGTATGTAAACGCCGCCTTCGAGGGGAAATCCCTGTTCGACCTGCCCGCACACCAGGCCAGCCGCGAACTGGAACAGTGGGAATTTTTGCTGGAGTGGCTGGGAAAAGACTGAAGCTGCCAACGTAAGGCGCAATCGTTATTCCACCCTGGATTTCTCGAATGCCTGACAACACTGCAACCTGGAAACGGCTGCCGACCGTTCCAATGTTTATGAAACTTAATGATTTTAATGGTAATTTTTAAGGCGATCAGGTTCGCCGCATCGCTG
>JAVHSF010000352.1:0-1787 GCA_036172035.1 Gallionella sp.
AGGCATCGTGCGACGAGCCGTGCGGCAATGTTCTCGCCACTACCCACGCGCTGATGTCGGTCGCAGCGCATTTTTTGACCGCTGCGGCGAGCGCGCCAAGGCTGGCACCGGTGGTCAGCACGTCATCTACCAGCGCGACGTGTTTGCCGGTCAAATCCTGGTCGCATCGAAAAGCGCCGCGCACATTTTTGTTGCGTTCCTTCCAGGGCAGGGTGGATTGCGATGGGGTATCGCGCAGCCGGTGGCAGGTGTCGTCGAGCAGCGGGATGTGTAATAAACCGGACAAGCTCGCGGCGACCAGCAGCGCCTGATTGAAGCCGCGTCGGCGCAGTTTGGCAGGATGCAGCGGCATGGGGATGATGACATCGGGCAGGCTGGTTTTGTCTATGCGCTGCGCCAGTCTGGAGGCGAATACCTGCGCCAGCACGAGTTGTTCGTTGTATTTCATCGCCCAGATCAAGCGATCCAGCGGGAAACGGTAGTCGAAGGCCGCAACGGTGCGATTGAATGTCGGTGGTTTGTTAAGGCAATGGCCGCAGATCTCGCCCCGCGTTGTGGGCAGGGCGCAGACCGGGCATTGCGGCATGTCGTGATAGGGCATGGCCGCGTCGCAGGCCTCGCACCACAAGCCGTAGTGGCTCATGCTGCCGCACAGCACGCAGGGTTGCGCGGGTAAAAGTAGCCTGATTTTTGTACGGATGTTCAGTTTGGCTCGGCCAAAAATTGACAAGGTATCGTCCTTTCCATGATGATGCACGGCAAATCCCCCGCATTCTACTGATAAATCAAACATGAACAGCCAAACCATCAAATTTCACCAACCCGTAAAACGTCCCGTTACACCCGATGCTCCGCAAAGCTGGCGCGTGGCAGACGTGGAGGCCTTGTTCAAGCTGCCGTTCGCCGATTTGCTGTACCGCGCGCAGCAAGTTCACCGCGAACATTTCGACCCGAACCAGGTGCAGCTTTCCACCTTGTTGTCCATCAAGACCGGCGGTTGTTCCGAAGATTGCGGCTATTGCCCGCAGTCGGCGTTCCATTCGACGGGCGTGGAAGACCGCAAGATGCTGGAACTGGATGCCGTGATTGCCGCAGCGAAAGCCGCAAAGCTGGCGGGAGCAGATCGTTTCTGCATGGGTGCGGCGTGGCGCGAACCGAGTGCGGAGGACATGCAGAGCGTGGTCGAGATGGTCCGCGCGGTGCGCGGGCTAGGCATGGAAACCTGCGCCACGCTGGGTATGTTGAACGACCAGCAGACCGAGCAACTGAAACAGGCAGGCCTCGACTATTACAACCACAATCTGGATACCTCGCCGGAGTTTTACGGCGACATCATCAGCACCCGCGATTATCAGGACAGGCTGGACACGCTGGAGCGGGTGCGCCGTGCCGGGATGCACGTGTGCAGCGGCGGCATCGTCGGCATGGGCGAAGATTTGACGCAACGCGCGGGGCTGGTCGCGCAACTGGCGAACATGAACCCGTACCCGGAAAGCGTGCCGATCAACAATCTGGTCAAGGTGGAAGGCACGCCTCTGGCCGACCAGGCCGACCTCGATCCGCTGGATTTCGTGCGCACCATCGCGGTGGCGCGCATCACCATGCCGACCGCGCGCGTGCGACTTTCCGCCGGACGACAACAGATGTCCGATGCGGTGCAGGCGTTGTGCTTTTTGGCGGGCGCGAATTCGATCTTCTACGGCGAACAACTGCTCACCACCGGCAACCCCGAAGTGGAGCGCGACCGTACCCTGCTCGACAAGCTGGGCATGTACCCGTTTGCCGAG
>JAVHSF010000352.1:1887-3033 GCA_036172035.1 Gallionella sp.
GAGCGCGCCGCAGCGGGCTTGTTGCGCCAGCGGCACACGCTGGATAGCCCGCAATCTCCGCATATCGTGGTCGAGGGAAAGTCGTATCTATCCTTTTGCAGCAACGATTACCTGGGGCTGGCAAATCATCCGCGACTGATCGCAGCCCTGCAGCAGGGCGCTGCGCGGTGGGGCGTGGGCGCGGGTTCGGCGCATCTGGTGAACGGACATTTTTCACCGCACCAACAGATCGAACAGGCGCTGGCGGATTTTGTCGGCCAGCCTGCAGCGCTGTTGTTTTCCACTGGCTATATGGCGAATCTCGGTGTGGTGCAGGCGCTCGCCGGTCGTGGCGACACGGTGTTTGCCGACAAACTCAACCATGCCTCCCTGAATGACGCGATGCGCCTGTCGCGTGCCGACATCAAACGCTATCGCCACAACGACATGGCGCAACTGGCGGCCTTGCTGGCGCAGACGAACACGGGGCGCAAGCTGGTTTGTACCGATGCGGTGTTCAGCATGGACGGCGACTGCGCGCCATTACAGGATTTGCTCGCCCTGTGCGAACAGCACGATGCCTGGCTCTATGTGGATGATGCGCACGGCTTTGGCGTGGTGGGCGAGCAGGGGCGTGGGTCGCTTTCTCATTTCGGTATCGCCTCAGAGCGCGTCATCTACATGGCGACGCTGGGCAAGGCTGCCGGGGTGTTTGGCGCGTTTGTGGCGGCGCAATCCGTTGTCATCAATTACCTTGTAAATCATTCACATAGCTACGTTTATAGCACGGCGACCCCGCCCGCCTTGTCGGTGGCGCTGCGGGAGAGTTTGCGGCTGATCGCCACAGGAGACGCGCGCCGCGCGCAGCTGCAAAGTCTGATCGCGCAGTTGAAAAGCGGGCTGGCGGATTTGCCCTGGGCGTTGATGCCTTCCGCTACCGCCATCCAGCCATTGTTAATTGGTGACAATCAGGCGGCACTGGATTTGAGTATCAAATTGCGCGAGCGCGGCATCTGGGTGGCGGCGATCCGTCCGCCCACTGTCGCGGCAGGTACTGCACGGCTGCGCATTACCCTGTCTGCGGCGCATAGCGCCGATGACGTAAACCGTTTGATCGAGGTTTTACATGTGCTTGCACGTTGACGATTACGGCGGCAGCGGCGCGCC
>JAVHSF010000352.1:3133-5323 GCA_036172035.1 Gallionella sp.
GAACCGCTGACCGTCTGTGGCTGGTCGCTGGGCGGGCAGTTGGCGTTGCGCTGGGCGCTACGTTATCCGCAGCAGGTGCGCCGTCTGGTGCTGGTGTCTGCCACGCCCTGTTTCGTGCAGCAAGCCGGTTGGCCTTGCGCGATGGCGGCACAAACGCTGGCGGCTTTTTCCGAGGCCTTGCAGCAAAATTATTTGCAGACGCTGCGCCGCTTTTTATCGCTGCAACTGCGCGGCAGCGAGCAGGAACGTGAGTTGCTGGCAACCTTGCGCGGCAATTTGCTCAGTCGCGGTGAGCCGGATGGGGCTGCCTTGCAAGCCGGTTTGGAAATTTTGCGCGACTGCGATTTGCGCGCCGCCTTGTCGGAAATCAGCCAGCCAACCCTGATAGTGGCAGGCGTTCGTGATACCCTGACACCCTTGCCCGCCTCGCAGTACCTGGCAACGAACTTGCCTAACGCGCGATTGGTCGCTATTGAGGGCGCGGCACACGCGCCGTTTCTCTCGCATCCCGATGAATTCGTAGAACAGTTAGTGGGCTTTTTGCATGAATGAATATGAAATAGACAAGCGGCAGCTGCGCCGCGCCTTCAGTCACGCGGCGACGGCTTACGACGAATCGGCGGTGTTGCAGCGCGAAGTCTGCACGCGCATGTTGGAGCGGCTGGATTACATCAAGCTGCAACCTGCGCGGCTGCTGGATGCCGGTTCGGGTACCGGCTGGGGCGGTCGCCAGTTGGCGGAAAAATATCCGGCAGCACAGCTGATTTCGCTGGACATCGCCATCGGCATGTTGCAAGCCGCGCAAAGCCGCGCCGCGTGGTGGAAAAAGCTGTTCGGTGGTGCGCAGCAATGGCAGGTTTGCGGCGACCTGGAAGCCTTGCCGCTGGCGGCGAACAGCGTGGAAATGGTGTGGTCGAATCTCGCCGTGCAGTGGTGCAACGACTTGCCCGCGACTTTCGTCGAACTGAACCGCGTGCTGAAGGTGGAAGGGATGCTGATGTTTAGCACCTTCGGTCCGGATACCCTCAAGGAATTGCGGCAGGCGTTCAACGGCGTGGACGAGTACAACCACCTGAACCGTTTTGCCGATATGCACGATATGGGAGACATGCTGATGCAGGCCGGTTTCGCCGAGCCGGTGATGGACATGGAATACATCACGCTGACTTATGACAATGTCCGCTCCGTGTTGCAAGACCTCAAGGCCATCGGCGCGAACAACGCCACCGCCGGGCGCGGGCAGGGCCTGATGGGCAAAAACGCCTGGGCGCGGCTGCTGGAAAATTACGAAAAGCTGCGCAACAACGGCAAACTGCCCGCCACCTACGAGGTGGTTTACGGTCACGCCTGGAAACCGCAGCCGCGCGTCACGCGCGACGGCGCGTCCATCATCAAGACTTCGTTCAAAATCAAATGAGTTTTTTTGTGACAGGCACGGATACCGATGTCGGCAAGACGCTGATCAGTTGCGCGCTGCTGCACGGTTTTGCCGCGCGTGGCAAGCGCGTGGTCGGCATGAAACCGGTGGCGGCGGGAGGGTCGTTGCGCAGCAACGGGGACACCCCGGGCGTACCCCGAGCGGGTGCGGCGGGATGCGATGATGACGGGGTGAACGAGGATGTCAGGCTGTTGCGTGCTGCCAGTAATGTGTTGGCGAGTCACGGTCAGATCAATCCTTATTGCTTTGAACGTGCGGTCGCGCCGCATCTGGCGGCGGGCTTTGCCGGGGTCAGGATCAATCTGGAGCGTATCGTGATTTCCTGCCGTGAGTTGGAAACGCAGGCTGATGTGGTGATAGTCGAGGGGGCGGGCGGTTTTTGCGTCCCCCTGAATGACGAGCAGGACAGCGTGGATATGGCCATGAAGCTGAATTTGCCCGTCATCCTGGTGGTGGGGATGCGCCTGGGTTGCCTGAATCACGCGCTGCTCACCGTGCAGGCCATTGCCGCCAGCGGCTTGACCCTGGCGGGCTGGGTGGCGAATGGTGTGGATGGGCAGATGGCGATGTTTGATGAGAACGTCTATGCGTTACGGCAACGCATAGACGCGCCCCTGTTGGGCATTGTGCCGTATCATCAGGCAGCGCCGGATGCGCGCGAAGTCGCGGGCTACCTGGATATAACTCCGTTAGACCGTTAAACTTCCGGCTTACCACTTACCACTTACCACTTACCACTTACCACTTACCAC
>JAVHSF010000352.1:5423-11167 GCA_036172035.1 Gallionella sp.
CTTACCACTTACCACTTACCACTTACCACTTACCACTTACCACGTTATGACCGAATTCAGCATTATCGCGGTGTTTTTTGTCGGCTTGCTCAGTGGTGTTCATTGCCTCGGCATGTGCGGCAGCATCGTTGGCATTTTGACCGGGCAGTTGCCACCAGGCGGGTCTCGCTGGCCGTTTCATTTGGCTTACAGCAGCGGGCGGATAGCGAGTTACACGCTGGCGGGGGCGCTGGTGGGCGCGGTGGGGCAGACGGGTATGTTGTTGCGTGACGACGTGCCGGTGCAACATCTGCTGTTCGCCTTGTCCAGCCTGATGCTGGTTGCCCTGGGGCTGTATATCGCCGGTATCTCGGGGCTGGTGCGGCGCATCGAGGGGCTGGGCAAGTTTCTGTGGCAGCGCATCCAGCCGTTGACGCGCGGGCTGCTGCCGGTCAAGACACCGTTTCAGGCTTTTCTGCTGGGCACGCTGTGGGGCTGGATGCCTTGCGGTCTGGTGTATAGCGTGCTGGTCACCGCGCTGGCCAGCGGGCGTGCCGATAGTGGCGCGCTGGTGATGCTGGCGTTCGGGCTGGGTACGCTGCCGAATCTGTTGCTGATTGGTCTGTTCTGGGAAAGCATCCGGCGCTGGATGCAATCGCTGCCGGTGAGACTGGCAGCCGGGTTGCTGGTGGCGAGCTTCGGCTTATATGGCCTGGTCAAGGTGGGCTATACATTTTATGTGAACGGCTGGCTGGGGAGTTGTCATGTTGCTGCGTAATATTTTGATTGTAATGGTTTTTTTGTTTTTATCCGGCTGCGATGAGGTCAAGCTGCCCTCGCCGTTCCATGCGGCAGAGGTGCGTGCCAAGTTCGCTCAGGCCGATTTCAGCCTCACCGACCATAATGGCAAGCCCCGCAAGCTGGCTGATTTTCGCGGCAAGATAGTGGTGATCTTTTTCGGTTATGTGCATTGCCCGGATGTGTGTCCGACCACGATGGCAGACCTGGCGCAGGTGATGACCAAGTTGGGCCATGACGCTAACAAGGTGCAAGTGTTGTTCGTTACGGTAGATCCCGAGCGCGACACGCGCGAAATATTGGCGCAGTATGTCCCCGCCTTTCATCCCTCATTTTTAGGGCTGTATGGCGATGCGGCCGCCACCGCGAAGGTCGCCCGCGTATTTGGCGTGGCGTATCAAAGGCAACCCACCCAATCGGGTTACAACGTGGATCACAGCGCGGGTACTTTCATTGCTGATGCGGAGGGCAGGGTGCTGTTGCTCGCGCCTTTCGGGCAGCGCGCCGACTTGATGGCCGAAGACATCAAGCTGCTGCTGGCGCTGCAAGGCAAGTAAATCATGTCTTCCCAATTAGCCCGACTACTTTCCTGTGACCTGAATGAAAATAATCTGCCGGTTCGCGCCGAGCAGATGCGCGCGCGCCTGCGCGCTTATCCGTTGATGATAGGCGCGCAGGTGTTGGTTGCGCTGATGCTGGCCGTGCTGGTGTGGGATGTGGTGGCGCATCGGGTATTGCTGGTCTGGTTGGGGGTGCTGTTTGTCGAGCTGGCGATAGAGTTTTTTTACGCGTCGCGCGATGTGGTCAAGCTCGACACTCTCGGCGAATGCAGGCGTTGGCGCAGGCGGCTGTTGGTGAGCGTCAGCCTGGCAGGGCTGATTTGGGGGGCAGGTGGTATTTTTTTGTTTGTGCCGGATAATTTTACTTATCAGGTGATTTTGATTTGCGTGTATCTGGGCGTGTCGGCGGGTGCCGCGACTACCAATCCGGTTTTTGCTCCGTCTTTGTATATCTATATTTCCTTGCTGATGCTGCCATTGGTGTTGATCAATGCGCTGGTCGGTGACCACGACCATTTCATGTTGGCGGGTTTGTTGGTGGTGTATTGGGGATTTCTGCTCAAAAGCGGTCGTGAATTGGCGAATATTTTTGAATTGTCGCTGCGCCGAGCCATAGAGAATGAGTATCTGATCGAACAACTGATCGAAGAAAAACACCGCGCTGAACTGGCAAACGAGATGAAAGCCCGTTTTCTGGCGGCCGCCAGTCACGATTTGCGCCAGCCACTGCATGCGCTGGCGATGCTGATCGGTGCGTTAAAGGGATATGTACAGGGCGAGCACGGGTGCAAATTGCAGGAGAAAGTCGAACATTCTGTCGAGGTGTTGGGCGGTATGCTGGACACGCTGCTGGATGTTGCCAGGCTGGATGCGGGTGTCATTACACCCAACTATGAGTTGTTTGCCATACAGCCTTTGCTGGAGAGATTGCGCGACGAATATAAACTTTTTTCGGACAAGCAGGGCTTGCGTCTGGAAGTATCGCGCTTTGACGGGATGGTTTGCAGCGATCCCATGTTGCTGGAGATCGTGTTGCGCAATTTGCTCAGTAACGCGCTGCGACATACCGTGCATGGCGAGGTGTCGTTGACTTGCCAGCCTGTTGAGCAAGGTTTGCAGTTGTCCGTGTGCGATACCGGTGTCGGTATCTCCGCCGAACATCTGCCGCACATATTTGAAGCGTATTTTCAGATAGGCAATCGCCAGCGTGACCGCCGCAAAGGGTTGGGGCTGGGTCTGGTTATCGTTAAACGGTTGGCCAATCTGCTCGACTATTCGTTGCAGGTCAGTTCCATCGTGGATGAAGGAACCTGTTTTACTTTGGTGATTCCGCGTGACGATTCGCTCAGGTGTTGCGAAAAATCAGTGTTGTCGAAAATAGACGATGCCGCACTGAGCCGTGCCGCAGGTCAGCCGGGATTTTTGCATAGCGGCTCATGGAGCGCGTCGGATGATATGATTGCCGCCAAACAAGAACAAGAGCACTTATCCGGGGGGAAAGTATGAAGATTTTGCTGGCAGATGACCACGCGCTGTTTCGTGAAGGCTTGCGTTACGTGCTGAAACAGTTGGCTGACGGGGTGGAAATACTGGAGGCATCTGATTTTCAGGAGGCAGTGCGCCTGGCAAGCAAGCATCCCGAGCTGGATTTGGCCTTGCTGGATTTGCATATGCCCGGTAGTACCGGAGCCAAATCGGTGGGACACTTCCATCAACACTATCCGCATATTCCGGTCGTGGTGGTGTCCTCCGAGGATGAGGGCGCAACGATCGAAAAAGTCATGAATTACGGTGCGACAGGTTTCGTCTGCAAGAGTGCCAATGTGCAGGACATGTTGGGCGCATTGAGGCTGGTGCTGGCGGGTGGGGTATATGTTCCGCCGCAAATTTTGCACCACCGCTCGCCTGCCGTCGAGTCTGATGACAAGCGCGACCTAACTGCCAATGTTTATGGTTTGACCCCCCGCCAGATGCAGGTTTTGCGTTATCTGTGTGAGGGAATGAGCAACAAGGAAATCGCTTCCACTATTGGTCTTGCCGAAGGAACGGTGAAAATTCATGTGGCGGCGGTCTACCAGTCGTTGAACGTGAATAGCCGGCTGGAGGCAGTAATCATCGCAGAACAGTTGGGGTTGGCTGGGGTATCGCATGGCTGAAGCCAGTAACGAATTACCGGGAAATAAATTATTTGTTTTGTTGCGCGAGTCGCGCTGGCTGATGCTGGTCGCGATCGCGCTGTATTTTACGGTCGCCCTGTATGGCTACGATCCGGCTGATTCCGCTTGGTCGCATAGCGTCGCCAGCACACAAATTGCCAATCCAACCGGGGTGCTGGGCGCTTATTTGTCAGACTTGCTGTTCTATCTGTTCGGCCTGTCGGCCTGGTGGCTGGTGTTGTTCCTGCTGCAACAAGTTTGGGCAAGCTATCGCGCCTTGCGCGCCGACAGCCTGTTCAATAAACGCGCGCTGTGGGTTGCCGTCATCGGTTTTGTCCTGATGCTGCTCTCCAGCAGCGCGCTCGAAGCGATCCGTTTGCACACTTTACAGGTGGCCTTGCCGCTGGCCCCGGGCGGGATGTTCGGCAGGTTGATCGGTGATGCGCTGTCGCACTGGTTGGGTTTTACCGGCGCGACCCTGTTGTTGCTGGCGTTGATGGCGACCAGCTTCAGCGTGTTCAGCGGCCTGTCCTGGCTGCGTTTCGTGGACTGGCTGGGCGAGCGGATCGAAGCCGGCTATACCCGGATACGACACTATTGGCAGACCCGACAGGACAAGCGCATCGGCGCGCAGGCGATGAGCGTGCGCAGCGCGGTGATTGAGGTAGAGAAGAAGCGCGTTGAAGAATATTTGCCGATACGCATCGAGATGCCCGTGGTCGAAGTGGTCAAATCGGCGCGCGCCAGCGCAGAAAAACAGATTACCCTGTTCGATGATATGCCCGATTCGTCATTGCCACCGCTGCATTTGCTCGATCACGCCACGCAGCAGGTCGAGCAGGTTTCCGCCGAAACGCTGGAATTTACCTCGCGCCTGATCGAACGCAAGCTGAATGATTTCGGCGTGGTCGTAAAGGTCGTGTCAGCCTATCCGGGGCCGGTGATTACCCGTTACGAGATCGAACCCGCTGTCGGCGTGAAGGGCAGCCAGATTACCAACTTGGTGAAAGACCTGGCGCGCGCGCTGTCGGTGGTGAGTATCCGTCTGGTCGAGACCATTCCCGGTAAGGCCTACATGGCGCTGGAACTGCCCAATGCCCGTCGGCAGATGGTGCAACTGTCGGAAATCCTCAATTCCAAAGTGTATGCCGACATGCATTCTTTGCTGACCATCGCGATGGGCAAGGATATTTCCGGTCAGCCGGTGGTGGCAGACCTGGCAAAAATGCCGCACGTGCTGGTGGCGGGGACGACCGGTTCGGGCAAGTCGGTGGGCATCAACGCGATGATTTTGAGCCTGCTCTACAAGGCCACGCCGCAGCAGGTGCGGCTGTTGTTGATAGACCCCAAGATGCTCGAATTGTCCATCTATGAAGGCATCCCGCACCTGCTTTGCCCCGTAGTGACGGATATGCGCCAGGCCGCTTCCGGCCTGAACTGGTGCGTGCAGGATATGGAAAAACGCTATCGGCTGATGTCAGCGCTGGGTGTGCGCAACATCGCCGGCTTCAACCAGAAAATCCGCGATGCCATCAAGGCGGGCGAGCCGCTGACTAACCCGTTCTCGCTCACGCCGGATGATCCCGAGGCGCTCGAAGAGTTGCCGCTGATCGTCATATTCATAGACGAACTGGCCGATTTGATGATGGTGGTCGGTAAAAAAGTGGAAGAGTTGATTGCCCGGTTGGCACAGAAGGCGCGCGCCTCCGGCATCCACCTGGTGCTGGCGACGCAGCGACCCTCGGTGGATGTCATCACCGGGCTGATTAAGGCCAACGTGCCGACGCGCATGGCGTTTCAGGTATCCAGCAAGATAGACTCGCGCACCATATTGGATCAGATGGGGGCGGAAGCCTTGCTGGGGCAGGGCGATATGCTCTACTTGCCGCCCGGCACAGGCTATCCGCAGCGTGTGCATGGCGCGTTCGTCTCAGACCAGGAAGTACACCGCATCGTCGAATACCTCAAGGCGCAAGGTGAACCGCAATACATAGACGGCGTGCTGAATTCGCTGGAAGAGGCGGGCGGGGAAGAGGGCGGCATGTCGCCGACGCTGGATGCCGAAGCCGACCCGCTCTACGATCAGGCAGTGGACATCGTGGTCAAATCGCGTCGCGCTTCGATCTCGTTGGTGCAGCGCAACCTGCGCATCGGCTACAACCGCGCCGCGCGCCTGGTCGAACAAATGGAAGCAGCCGGTATCGTCACGGCGATGCAGGGCAACGGCAACCGCGAAGTGATCGCTCCCAAT
>JAVHSF010000353.1:0-4757 GCA_036172035.1 Gallionella sp.
ATCAGCGTGGCGAGCCATAAGTCAATCTGTGCGCTGCTGACGCTGATCATCTGCCACCTCTCACACAGTCACTCTGGGCGCAGCCACTCAGTTGTACGGGCGGTTGTGCGGGTGCGATCATCTGGCCTGATCTCACCCTATCATCCATGGGATATTGCCGAACAAACGCCGCATGAAATCCACCATCATGGTAATCATCCACGGGCCTGCGATGATCAAGGCGACAAAAATCCCCACGATTTTCGGTATGAACGACAGGGTCTGCTCGTTGATCTGGGTAGCGGCCTGAAAAATGCTTACCACCAGACCGATCAGCAGTGCGGCCAGCAGCAGCGGGGCTGAGATCATCAAGGTCAATTCGATGGCCTGTTGGCCCAGCGTGACGACTGATTCGGGGGTCATGTTTTGCCGTCCTAGGTATAAAAACTTTGCGCGAGCGAGCCTAACAGCAGATTCCAGCCGTCCGCCAGCACGAACAGCATAATTTTGAAAGGCAGGGAAATGAGGGTGGGCGACAGCATCATCATGCCCATGGACATCAGTACGCTGGCTACCACCATGTCTATGATTAAAAAAGGAATAAATACCACGAAGCCAATCTGAAAAGCGGTTTTCAGCTCGCTGGTGACGTAGGCGGGAACCAGCAGGCGCAGCGGCACTTCCTCTGCGCTTTGGAGGGGTTCGCTGTTGGAGATTTTGACGAACAGCGCGAGATCGGCCTCGCGGGTCTGGCGCAACATGAAGGCCTTGAGCGGCACGATGCCGATGTCGGCGGCCTGTTGCAGATCGAGTTTGCTCTCGCTGTAAGGCAAGTAAGCCTCGGTGTAGATTTTGTCCAATACCGGCGACATGACAAAAAAGGTCAGAAACAGCGACAAGCCTATCAGCACCTGATTAGGCGGGGAGGCGGGCGTGCCGAGGGCGGAACGCAGCAGGCTCAGCACGATGATGATGCGGGTGAAACTGGTCATCATCAGCAGGATGGCGGGCAGGAAACTCAGCGAGGTGAGTATCAGCAGGGTTTGCAGGCTCAGGCTGTAAGTTTGGCCCCCGCCAGACGCGGCTTTACTGGTAATCGCCGGGACGGCCATTTCCGCCCACGCACCCTGGCTGATACCGAACAGGGCGAGGGCGAGTAGCAGCAGTGGCCAAAGACTACGACGCATGATTTTTCCCCTCGGGCGAGGGGGAGACGCGCTTGCCCAGCATGGACCCTAGCATATCGGCGAACTTGTTGTCGGATACGGCCTGAGCTGGCGTGTCTGCCATCAGGTTGGCGGTTTTTTCCAGTACATGTAAAGCGCGTATCTGGCCTGGACCTACACCGACGACCAGCCAGGTGTCGTTGATTTCTAACAGCACCACGCGTTCGCGTTGGCCTATCGCCACACTGCCGATTACCTTGAGCAGATTGCCTGTACCCCGTTGCGCCAGATTCATGCGTTTGAGCAGCCAGGCTACCGCCACGATGGCGGCCAGCACCAGCAGCAGGCTGAAGACGATTTGCGCGATACTGCTCGAATTGACGGCTACCGGCGGCGGCGTATAGGCGGGACGTGTGCCTTCCAGTGCCATGGCTGCGGACGAACCTAGCAGCATGAAGGTGGCGATAAGGTTGCGGAGCAAGGTCGTCATATCAGTGAGGTATGCATTTCAACGGTTCAGGCGGCGCAACCGTTCGGACGGCGTGATGATGTCGGTCAGACGGATGCCGAGTTTGTCGTTGACCACCACGACTTCGCCCTGTGCGATCAAAAAGCCGTTGATCATCACGTCCAGCGGTTCGCCCGCCATGCTGGACAATTCGACCACCGAACCCTGCGCCAGTTGCAGCAGATTTTTGATCGGCATCTTGGTGCGCCCCAGTTCAACAGTGAGTTGTACCGGGATGTCGAGGATCATGTCCAGGTCGTTTTGTGTCGTACCTGCGCCGGTCGTACCAAATTTTTCAAATACATGCGGCTTGCTGGAGGCGGCGGGGATAGCGGCCTGTTCAGTCATCGCTGCCGCCCAATCATCCGTGCTGCCCGATGCGGCGGGGGTATCGCTGGCGGCCTGCTCCGACAGGGCGGCACCCCAGTCGTCTGCGCTGATTGCTGCTTCGGCCTGGTTGTCTTCAGACATTGCTGTCTCCTTCGTTGATGGTAAGCATTTTTTCTATTTTCAGTGCGTACTGGTTGTTGAACGTGCCGTATTTGCATTCCATGACGGGTACGCCGTCTACACAGGCGGTGATGTTTTCATCTACGGTCAGCGGGATGACATCGCCGCAACGCATTTTGAGGACGCGGTCGAGCGTGATGTTGGCTGCACCCAACAGGGCGATCAGTTCGACATCGGCGCATTGCACCTGCCTGGCGAGCAGTTGCAACCAGCGTTTGTCTACTGTCATATGTTCGCCTTGCATGGGGCTGAAGAGCAGATCCTTGACGGGTTCAAGCATCGAGTAGGGCATACAGATGTGCAACGATCCGCCCGATCCGCTCAGTTCGATTTCAAAAGAAGTGACGATGACCACTTCGCTTGGCGTTGCGATGTTGGCGAACTGGGGGTTCATTTCCGAACGCACATACTCGCATTTGAGCGGATAGACCGATTCCCAGGATTTATCATAAGCATCAAATGCCACGGTCAGCATGTTTTGAATGATGCGCTGTTCGGTCTGGGTGAAATCGCGACCCTCGACGCGGGTGTGAAAACGGCCATCTCCGCCGAACATATTGTCCACCACCTGAAACACCAGATTGGGGTCGAAGATGAACAGCCCGTTGCCGCGCAGCGGCTTGGTTTGTATCAGATTGAGATTGGTCGGGACAGGCAGGTTGCGGATGAATTCGCCAAATTTTGTAACGCGCACCGGCCCGACGGACACTTCCGGGGTGCGGCGGATAAAATTGAACAGCCCGATACGGAACAGCCGGGCAAACCGCTCGTTGATGATTTCCAGTGTGGGCATACGCCCGCGCACGATGCGTTCCTGGGAAGCGAGATCATATGAGCGAACTTCACCCGATTCGGCTCCGGGCTGTTCCTGGGCATCATCCGGTTCGCCCGTGACCCCCTGGAGCAGGGAGTCCACTTCATCTTGTGAGAGAAAGTCGCCCATTTTTCTATTGAATAATGAATGAGGTGAAAAGAATCTCTTCTACCCCCCGCTTGCTGTGTGATTCCTCGGCATGTGCGGGGGCTGCGTGGCTATCCTGTGCTGTTTCATCGGAGGGGGCTGGCAGCGGGTTGGTGTGTATGGCGGGCGCGCTGTGGCGCAGTCCCAGTACATATTGGACTTGCGCCTTGATTTCTCCGGCCAGTATTTGTTTGCCCTCGACGCTGTCCAGTTCTGAAGGGCGCTTGCTTTGAAGCAACATATTGATTTTATGCATTATTTCAGGGTTGCGTTCTTTTACTTTTTCTTCCAGCTCCGGCTTGGATAGCTTGACCGAGATGGCGACCTGCAAATAGCGGTCGGCGCTATCGTCAACCAATTTCCCCGTAAAAGTACCCAACTCCACATATTTGGGTGGCGTTTTTTCGTGAGCATCCTCTTCTTCGGCATCATCTTCAGCCGCAGCATCATCAGCGGCAGCCGCTTCGGTCGCATCCTTGTTTTGGGCGTGCTTGGCTGGATGGGCGGGTTTCATGAGGAAATAGGCGGCGGCTCCTCCGCCAGCCAGCAGCACGACCACCGCGATGATAATGATGAGCATTTTTTTGCTCTTCTTGGGGGGGAGATCACCGGTTTCTGCTGGTTTGGCTGGTTTTGACATTTTTCTATTCCTCGTTTGATGCTTGAATTGTAGTTAAAAAACGCCCCGACATAAGGGCGGAACAGGGCAGGTTTTAGCTGCCAAATCAGCGTTAGGCAAAGGTGTCAACCATGCCGTTATGTTGGCGTGGCAAGGATGAAGTGACTGGCAAGGTTTCAGACGATGTTGCATTGACCGCAACGCTTGCAAATTCCCTCCCCGGATTGGCCTGCTGATTCATGAAGCCCGCCGAATGGTTGTCGCGCGGGGTCTGATCGCTGACTGAGGCATTACCCAACATAATCCCGTTATCGGCCATAATCTCGCGAAGTTTAGGCAAGGCGTTTTCAATCGCGTCGCGCACAGCACCGTGGGGGGAGCTGAACAGCACGGTTGCCTGATTGTCCGAGATGTCCAGCCTGACATGTATTGGTCCCATATCGGGCGGGTTCAAACGGAGTTCAGCCACCTGATTTTGTTGGGTGCCGAGCCAGCTTATTTTTTGTGCAAACTCTTCCGGCCACGCGCTGCTCGGTAAGGGAGCTGCAATGCCGGTGTTGGCGAAGTTGTCCGATGTGTTGAGCGGTTGGTTTGGCGGTGAAACGGCGGGCAGGCCGGCTGCGGCCAAGGCGCCAGCCGACGTACCCGGTGTTGCAGCGGGGGTGTTGGGTCGAGCGCCGGACAATTCATCCGTATTGAGCGGCGCGGCGCGAGCCGTGTCTGTCATCGCCGCCAGGTTGATTGGATCGGCTTCTTTTCCCGTGCTTGCCAGCTTGGCTGAAGTGCCGTTGGCCGACAGGGCGTTTTCTGCCTTCGATTCAAACTGGCTAACTCCCGCTTGCGTCTCGATTGCCATATCTGCACTGGTATCGTTACCGGCGTTCCTGACATCGTTACCGGCGTTCCTGGCAACGGTCAGTCTGTTTTCCGGATTGACCAGCAGCATCGCGGTCAGGGTGATCGCCGTTGCGTCGGTTGAGGGCAATGCTTCATGATTCGCGCGGATGGACTTTC
>JAVHSF010000353.1:4857-11152 GCA_036172035.1 Gallionella sp.
ATCGCCGTTGCGTCGGTTGAGGGCAATGCTTCATGATTCGCGCGGATGGACTTTCCATCCGCCGTTTTTTTGGGTGGGAAGAGCGGTGCGTCAGCGGTGTCGGCAGCACTACTTTTATCAACCATTTGTCGTGACAGCAGGGCAGCGAATGTGTCAGGCGTTTGCTCGCCCGGTTTATGTTGCGCCGGGTTGTGCGCCGCTATGGCTGACGCGTCGTTGTGCGTAGCTGTTGAGGGAGCGGGCGAAGAGGAGGCGGATTTCGCGGCTGCCGCCTGCGGGGGGATGCTGATTGCCTGACTTAACATGATAAGTACTCCGTATCAGTGAGAGGGATCGCCTCACTTTTCATGAATCGTTTATTTGTCTTGCGTCTTGTAGGCGACATATCTGCCTGTGTGTTCGTCCATTGCGCGTTGCTCAAGTTTGGCTTCGACCCTGTGTTGTTCTTCGACGTGGCGCTGTTGCAAGGTGTCGAAGGATTTCAGCTTGCGCTGCGTCGTGCTGAATTCGCCGCGCCCTCGCTGTGTGGATAGTTTGCTTTGTTCCACGGCATTGCTTTGCTGGGCAATGGCCGCATCCAATTTGTAGATGAATTCCTGAAAATTACGCAGCAGGGCAGGATCCATGCCTTGTTTGCTGGCGGCTTGCAGGCGATCCTGATAATCCTTGCGGTATTGCTGCAACACCGCAAGTTTGCTTTGCGAGTCGTGTTGCTGTTTGTTGAGCTGACCGAGTTTGCGCGTGGCCGACTCGTTCTTCATGGTCGCCAGATCCAGCAAAGGCTGCAAATGAAAAGTTTTGTTCATGTCACGTCACGTTAAGGTGCGGGTTCAAATAAAGCGGCTAGTTGCGCGATGCTGGAGTCATAGCTTTCCCTTTGATTCATGCCCTGTTTGAGAAATTGTTCCATCTGCGGATAAATCCTGATCGCTTCATCCAGCAGCGGATCGCTGCCGCTGATGTAAGCGCCGACACTGATCAAGTCGCGGTTGCGCTGGTAATGTGCGTACATCTGTTTGAAGTGTTGCACCAGTGCGGCGTGTTCGGGGGTAGCCAGATGCGACATCACGCGGCTGATTGAGGCTTCGATGTCTATGGCGGGGTAGTGTCCCTGTTCCACCAACCGCCGGGACAGCACGATGTGGCCATCCAGAATGGCGCGCGCGCTATCGGCAATCGGGTCTTGCTGGTCGTCGCCTTCGGTCAGTACGGTATAAAAAGCGGTGATTGAGCCGCTGCCTTCCAGCCCGTTGCCGGCGCGTTCTACCAGTTGCGGCAGTTTGGCGAACACCGAAGGCGGATAGCCTTTGGTGACGGGCGGTTCGCCGACAGCCAGCGCGATTTCGCGTTGCGCCATCGCGTAGCGCGTCAGCGAGTCCATGATTAACAACACATCTTTGCCCTGGTCGCGGAAATATTCGGCGATGGTGGTGGCATAGGCCGAACCTTGCATACGCATTAGCGGCGAGGTGTCGGCAGGGGTCGCCACGACCACCGAGCGAGCCATGCCTTCCTTGCCCAGAATATCGTTGATGAATTCCTTGACTTCGCGCCCCCGTTCGCCGATTAGCCCGACCACGGTGACATCGGCGCTGGTGTAGCGCGCCATCATGCCGAGCAGCACGCTCTTGCCCACGCCGCTCCCGGCGAACAGCCCCATGCGCTGTCCGCGTCCCACGGAGAGCAGGCTGTTGATGGCGCGCACGCCGACATCCAGCGGGGTATCAATCGAAGCGCGTTCCAGCGGGTTGAAGGGGCGGCTTTGCAGCGGGGCGGTGGCGGTTTCCAGCAAAGGTCCGAGTTGATCGAGCGGTTTTCCCGCGCCGTCCAGCACCCGGCCCAGCAGCATATCGCCCACCGGCAGATGCTTGGCGCGGTCGGATAGGCGGCGGCGCAGCGGTTTGCGCTTGCCGCCAAGTTTCAACACATGCACGGGTTCCAGCGGCATGACATGCGCGCCGGGAACCAGGCCATACAAATCATTTTCCGGCATCAAAAACAGTTTCTCACCGGAGAATCCGACGACTTCCGCCTCAACCGTGGTGCGTTCCAGACGTATCGCGCAAGTGCTGCCGACCGGCATTTGCAAACCGACCGCCTCCATGACCAGCCCCGTCACCTTGGTCAGATGCCCGACGATAGGCATGGGGTTGCAATCGCCCACATATTCCTGTCCTTCGGCAAGGAATTCCTGCCAGCGCAGACCGTGGGGCGAGGGGGGGAAATCGGTGGGGTGGGCTAGATCATCCATGATGTGTCCTGCCCGATGGATTCCACGACGTGTTTCCAGCGTGTTGCATTGCTGGCATCAATGTTGCTGTGGGCGGTTTCGACACGGCATCCGCCACGCTCGATTTGTTCGTCGGTAAATAGCTGCCAGCCGGATTGGGCGAGATGCTCACCCATTTGTTCGCGCACCAGCAGCGCATCGTCAGGGTGTAACACCAAATGCGCGTTCTGGTTGAAGTGCGGCAAGCTGGCGATGGCCGTGCTGACGATTTTCAGAATGATTTCGGGTTTGACCGGCAGGGTTGTCAACACCATTTTGCGGGCGATTTCCAGTGACAAATCGAGTAAAGACTGCGCTAATGACTCATCAACCTGATTGAGCGCCGTTTGCAGATTGTCCATCAAGGCTTGCAGCTGCGCAGTATTGACTTGCGCTTGTGCCATCCCTTCGGCGTAGCCCGCCTGCCTCCCCTCCGCGTAACTTGTGTCGCGAGCCTGTTGCAGGGAGGCCTGCAATTCTGCGGCGACCCGTTCGTTTTCCCGGGCTTGCTCGACGGCAAGTTGTGCGGCAGTTTTTGCTGGATTGTCTGCGTACACCGGCTCAAAACCCGTTTGCGCGGCGGTCATTGTTTTGGGAGTTTCGTCGAAGGAAGCCAGCTCCCAGCGTTGATAAGCGGTAAGTTGTTCCTTGGCGACACCCGTTGTTTGAACCTCGCCCAAGTTTGCAAATATCGCTTGGGAAAATAACGGATCAGACATATGCGTCATCCCCCTTGCCGCTTAGTGCAATTTGTCCTTCATCAGATAACCTCTTGACAACTTTGAGGATTTCTTTCTGGTTGGCTTCGACATCGCTGAGTTTGACCGGACCTTTTGATTCGAGATCCTCGCGCATCATTTCGGCGGCACGGGAGGACATATTCTTGAATATCTTCTCGCGCAGTTCCTCGCTCGCTCCTTTCAGGGCAAAGATGAGCGCTTCGGATTGGACTTCGCGCAGAATGAGCTGGATACCCCGGTCATCCACATCCATAACATTTTCGAAGACAAACATTTTGTCCTCGATTTTTTGCGCCAGTTCGGGATCGAAGCTGCGCACGTTCTCGATCATCTCGGCTTCCAGCGTGCCGCCCATGAAGTTGAGAATATCGGCCGCCGTGCTGACTCCGCCACGCAGCGCTTTCTTGCCTTTGCCACCGCCGCTGAGCAATTTGCCCAGCACATCATTCAGTTCGTGCAAGGCGACCGGTTGCACGCCATCCAGGGTGGAAATACGCAGTAGCGCGTCATTGCGCGTCCGCTCGTTGAGCATCTTCAGAATGGCGGCAGCCTGATCCGCTTCCAGATGAACCAAAATAGTCGCGATAATTTGCGGGTGTTCGTTGCCTATCATTTCTGCCACCGCGCCAGGATCCATCCATTTCAGGCTTTCGATACCGCTGGTATCGGTGCTGTGCATGATGCGATCCAACATGCCGGAAGCCTTGTCATCCCCCAGCGCCTTGGTCAGCATGTTGCGGATGTAATCGTTGGAGTCCATGCCTATGGTGGTTTTTTCTGCGGCTGCAAGCAGAAAATTGTGGAACACCAGGGCGATTTGGTCGCGGCTGAGGTTGGTCAGTTCGACCATCGCCATGCTGATTTTTTGCACCTCTTTGGGCCCCATGTATTTGAGTACTTCGGCGGCCTCGTTTTCGCCCAGTGTCAACAGGAAGATTGCGCTGTCTTGAATACCGTCACTCATTGCCGTTCACCCAGTCTCTGATTACGCTTGCCACGATTTTTGGATCGCGCTGGGCAATCTGCCGCGCGATTTTGAGATTCTTTTCATAGGGCTCGACCGGCGGTGTGTATTCCCCGGTCTCCTTATCGAAGCCGGCCGTCGCCTCTTCTTCAGTCCCTTCTGCTGCGGTGTTTGCCTCCCCGTTCAGTCCTTCCTCATGCAAATCGGCTGCGGGGTTGATTGCCTCGTCATCCGCCTTGCCGGCTGATTTTTCTTCCTCGGGTTTGGCTGGATGCAAGGGGCGGAATGCCGGTTTGATGATGCCGAAGACGACGACAAGCATGACCAGGGTGATGATCAGGTATTTGGCAATCAACTGCGCCAGTTCCAGCATTTCCGGCTGTTTCCACAGCGGGATTGCGTCCACCACGGTTTCCGTATTATTGAATGCTGCGTTTTGCACATTGAGACTATCGCCACGATTGGGGTCAAAACCTACTGCATCCTTGACGAGATTATTGATTTGAGCCTTCTCTGCATCAGTCAGTGGGACAACGCTGATTTTGCCTTTGGCATCGGTGACTTTGCGGTTGTTAACCACCACGGCGACGGATAAACGCTTGATCATACCGACCGGTAACTGGGTATGGCTGATAGTGCGATCTACCTCGTAATTGACGGTACTTTCTTTGTGCAGGTTGTCAATTTTTGCATCGCCCGCTACCGGTGTGCCGCCGGGTGTCGTCACGATGGGAGCCGTCGCGGGCGCAGGGGGTTGATTGGTCAATGCGCCAGGAACCCCGGTCGGATTGAGTCCCGAACCGTTCAACGTTTCCAGATTCTGCTGGCTGCGGATCGTGCCATCAGCCGGATTCTGGTTCGGTTTGTAGGTTTCGGCGGTCTGTTCGGTTCGTGAGAAGTCAATATTGGCGGTGACTTGCGCGTGGACATTATTTTCGCCGACCAGCGGCGCAAGAATGTTTTCGATACGCTGGATGTAATTTTGCTCGATTTGCTGCACATATTTGAGCTGTTTGGCATCCAGGCCAATGCCGCCCTCTTCCTGGATCGCACTCAACAGCGAGCCGTCCTGATCCACCACGGTGACATTCCTGGCGGACATTTCCGGCACGCTGCTGGAAATCAAATGAACAATCGCGCTGACCTGTGCGGTATCCAGCAGGCGGCCACCGCGTAGCGTCAGCACGACGGAAGCACTGGGTTTTTGTTGTTCCTTGACGAACACGCTGGGCTTGGGGATGGCCAGATGAACGCGTGCGCCAGCGACTGCGCTGATGCTCTGCACCGAGCGCGCCAACTCGCCTTCCATGGCGCGCTGGTAGTTGACCTGTTCGGCAAATTGGGTGATGCCAAATTTCTGGTTTTCCATCAGCTCAAAGCCGACCGTTCCCCCTTTGGGTAATCCCTGTGCAGCCAGTTTCAAACGGGTTTCATGGATTTGATTGGCGGGGATCATCAAGGCTCCGCCGCCCTCGGTGAATTTGTAAGGAATGTTCATCTGTTGCAGGGATTCGATGATGGCGCCGCCATCCCGATCCGACAGATTGCTGTACAGCACGCGGTAGTCCGGGGTTTGTCCCCACATCCATGATCCGACAAGCAGCGAAATCAATGCCGCAATACCGACCGCCAGCCCCATTTTTTGTTGCGGGGTAAGTTGCTTTAGGCGGCTGCTTATATTGCCGGTATTGCCGGGCGCTATGCTGTCCGGCGCGATTTCACCGGGCGTTGTGGGAATGACGTTTTGTTCGGTCATGGTATTTGCGGACTACATCTGTAAGCCTCTGGGGCAGTGTGGCAATTATCGGTAACACGCGATTTTGTTAAGGGACGAATAAGGGGGAAATCCGCTATTAGTTCTGTTGATGGGGGGAATGCCGATTTTGCTATCGTGCCGTTACTGTGAAGAGCAGTCGTTAGTCGGGGAGAGAAGCATGAACAATATTTCGGCAGTAGAGGGGTTGTTGGCGCAGATGCGTGAAATGCGTGCAGTTGCGGCTTCGGGGTTGCGTGCGCCGCCAGCACTTGCTCAATCTGGAACAGTGGGGCAAACCGGCAAGGTGGATTTCGCCAATGTTTTGAAGCGTTCGCTGGACGGGGTGGCGCAATCGCAACAACAATCCGAATCCTTACAAAAGGCTTTCGTGATGGGCGACGATAAAGTCAGCTTGAGCGACACCATGATCGCCATGCAGAAAGCCGGCATCAATTTCCAGACGACGATTCAGGTGCGCAACAAGTTTGTCCAGGCTTACAACGACATCATGAATATGCAGGTTTGATGAGGGTGCAGAGCAACCGCGATGCCACCCGACGGGTGAA
>JAVHSF010000354.1:0-2400 GCA_036172035.1 Gallionella sp.
GGCGTGACGTTGCAGCGCATACGCGGGCGGGGCTACCGTTTGTCGCGCCGCTGGCAGATGCTGGATGTCGCGCTGATTGATGCATTGCTGGGCGAGACGGCGGGACGTTTGCAGGTGGAGGTGATGCAGCAGGCTGCTTCCAGCAACACCGAGTTATTGCGCCGCGCGGCACTCGGTGCACCCTCCGGTACGGTGCTGGCGGTGGAATTGCAGACCGCCGGGCGCGGTCGCATCGGGCGCGTCTGGCATTCCGGCTTGGGTAATGCGCTGACTTTTTCGCTGCTGTGGCGTTTCGATTGCGGGCTGAATGCGCTGTCCGGGCTGAGCCTGGCGGTGGGGTTGGCGATCCGCCGTGCGTTGCAGCATTTCGGTGCGGCAGGGGTGGGGCTGAAGTGGCCGAACGATATTCTTGCTGCCGGGGGCAAGCTGGGCGGGGTGCTGATCGAGGCGCAGGGGGATATGTACGGGCCGAGCGCGGTGGTGATCGGCATCGGCCTGAATTGCCATCTGCCGCCGGACATCGAGCAGGCGATCAGCCAGCCTGCTGCCGCGCTGGACCGGCTGTGCGCCATTCCGCCGGAGCGCAATGCGTTACTGGCTGCATTGTTGCGCGAGCTGGTGGTCATGCTGGATGTCTTTTCGCGTGACGGGTTTGCCGCGTTGCGCGCCGAATGGGAGCGCCATCATGCCTATCAGCATCAACCGGTGCGTTTGCTGATGCCGGATGGTTCGACTGTTTGCGGCATCGCGCGCGGGGTCGGCGAAACAGGCGAGTTGCGGCTGGAAACGCCGCAGGGTGTGAGGCTGTTCAATTCCGGTGAGGTGGGAGTAGGGCAATGAAGCGATTGTTGATGGATGCGGGAAATTCGCGTATCAAGTGGGTCTTGGCGCAGGGCGACGAACGTCTGGCGGTGGAGCAGTTGCCCGTCGCTCAGTCCGCCCAGTTAAATCTGCATTTTGCAGATCGCGCCTATGGTGACCTGCGACAGGTTTGGGTGAGCAATGTCGCGGGTACGAAGGTGGAACACAGGATACGAGATGCTTGTGCGGTACGTCATTGGCAGCCCCAATTCATTCGTTCGCAGGCAGCGCAATGCGGCGTGCGCAACGGCTATGAAAATCCTGAACAACTCGGTTGCGACCGCTGGGCGGCCTTGATCGCGGCATGGCATCATGCGCGGCGGGCGTGTCTGGTGGTGTGCAGCGGCACGGCGACCACGATAGACGCGCTGTCGGATCGCGGTGAGTTTATGGGGGGGCTGATCCTGCCGGGAATCGAACTGATGCAGCGCAGCCTGGCTGGTGCAACCGCACAGTTGCCGCTTGCAGAAGGTTGTTATGCCGGTTTCCCGCGCAATACGGCAGATGCGCTGGTGAGCGGCGTGATACAGGCTAGCTGTGGCGCGATCCAGCGCCAATATGAGTTGCTGGGTGTACCCGGTGCGCCTGTGTTGTTGAGCGGCGGGGCGGCGCAAGTATTGCAGCCTCACCTGCCTTTATCCGCACGGATGATGGATAATCTCGTGCTGCAAGGTTTGTTGTTAATCGCACAGGAAGCGAGCGAAGCATGAAAAAAAATATAAAAATTCTTTTCTGGTCATTGGTCGCGGTGAACGTGATTTTTTTTGCCGTGATGAAGTCGGATGTGTTTGAGAGTCTCCAGACCATGCCGATACAACGCGACTTGCACGCAGAAAAAATTATCCTGCTGAATGCGTCGCAGAGTGCTGTCGAGTTGGCGCAATCGGCTCCCGCTGCCACCACTCCAGTCGAGCCTGTCACTGAACCTGTCAGCGCACCGTTGGCCACCCCAACCGTCGCTGTGAGTTGTTATGAATGGGGTGAGTTCTCGGGAGCGGAGCTGGAACGCGTCAGCAACGCCTTGAATACGCTGAAATTGGGCAATAAATTGACCCGCCGGGATAGCGAACATGCCATTGGTTTTTGGGTATATATCGCGCCGCTGAAGGACAAGGCCGCTGTCGCGCAAAAGGTTGCGCAGCTCAAGGCGCGAGGCGTGACAGAATATTTCGCGGTGCAGGAGGAGGGCGAGTGGCTCAATGCCATTTCTCTGGGGATGTTCAGTACACGCGAAGCAGCGCAAAAATTTCTGGAGAAATTGAACGCAAAAGACGTGCGCAGTGCGAAAGTGGGGGAGCGCGCCAGCAAAACCAAAACGACAGCATTTGCCATCAGTGGTCTGGATGCGGAAAAAAATGGCAAATTGCTTGCCTTGCAGAAGGATTTTCAAGGAACAGAGCTAAAGAGTGTTACTTGCCATTGACAGGGGGGGCATAAATCTGGAAAATGCCGACCTCTTTGGTGATATAGCTCAGTTGGTTAGAGCGCAGCACTCATAACGCTGAGGTCGGTGGTTCAAATCCACCTATCACCACCAAT
>JAVHSF010000355.1:0-11117 GCA_036172035.1 Gallionella sp.
ACAGGGAAACGGATGCCTTGCATCGCGCTGTTGCGGAAAACGACCGTTGAGGTCTGGATCAGGTGATCATTCATTACCGGAAACAGGATGTCACCGGCGTACTCGTAGAGTCCGGCCGATTTATCAAGACATTTATGCTGATCTGATGAAAAGCCAAGCAGGTTGAATTTTCCGTCATGCCATTCGCTGCGCTTGTGGTCGGCGAAGTAGAAATCACAGCCCATCTCGAACATGCGCAGCGCATTGGCCAGATGATTCGCTGTCCATTCGTCGTCAGAATCCAGGAAGGCGATATAAGTTGCTGACTCAGGAACTTTGTCCAGCCCCGCATTGCGTGCCGCCGCCGCGCCAGCATTGGTTTGCTCGATGATACGGATGTGTTCCTCATGACCGGGAAAATGCGCCTCAACGATTTTCCTTGCGTGAACGGGAGAACCGTCATCCACGATCAGCACTTGGGGACGAGCCACGCCTTCCTGAGCCAGGATGGATTGGATGGCGCGAATGAGCGGTTCGGGCGTGAGCTGATAAAAAGGGATGATGACGCAGATGGTCGGTTTGCAAGCATGCATTTTCAGATCGCTCTCGGAAGGTGTGCGGATTATACCGTGCGTGGGCCAGGATTATTTGTCGTTCAGCAAGCCCTGTTTTGCCGCCACGGGTTTGACTTCGGGGAAATAGACCTGTTTCAGGCTGTTGCCCAGATTCTGCGACCAGCTGATACCGTCGCTGCGATCGAGTTGTTGCCAGTATTCCATGATGGCTTCGTCATATGCATCAATCGCGGCGGCATAACTGCTGGCATCGTAGTGTTCATCGTGGCGGAAGGTGCGGATATCCATACGCGGTTTTTGTGGCGCATCGGCGGCGATGTGACCGATACACAGGCCGACCAGCGGAAAGGTCAGGGGCGGCAGGCCGAGCAGGTCTATCATGGCTTGCGGGTTGCGGCGTATGCCGCCTATCGGCACGATACCCAAGCCCAGCGAGCGCGCGGCGGTCATCAGGTTGGACAGCGTGATACCCGCGTCCACCGCCGCCACGCCAAAGCCTTCCATGCTCTCCTGTATCACCTGTTGCTGCCCGGCTTTCTCCACGCCGAGGCGGGTCTTGTTGAAGTCAATCACCAGTGCGATGAATACCGGTGCCTGGGCGATCCACGGTTGTCCGCCGGCGATCTCACTGATGCGCGAGCGTTTTGCCGCATCGCGCACCACGACCAGCGAAATTTCCTGCGCGTTCATCGAGGTGGGTCCGCGCCAGGCGGCGTGGATGATTTCGTCCAGTATTTCGTCGCTGACGGCTTGACCGGTATAACTGCGGCTGCTGCGGTGTGACTGGATGAGCTTGAGGGTGTCGTTCATTGCTTTTTCTCGGAGAGATTATTGAGGATCAATTTTTTTCGGGTAAATTTGCCAGTTGCATCGCACGGTTGACGACCCCGGCGGTCAGGTGCGGGGCAAACAGTTCGATGAAATCGTAAGTATAACCGCGCAGGTATTCGTTTTTGCGTATCGCGAGACGGGTGGTGCTGGGCTTGAACAGATGCCGGGCATTCATCTGGCGCAAATGCGGTTCGCGTTCCGGGATGAAGGAAATTTCCGCGAGGATGCCTATGCCCAGCCCCAGTTCCACATAGGTTTTAATCACGTCGGCATCAATCGCGGTGAGCGCGATGTCGGGAACGATGCCTGCTTTGTCAAAGGCTTCGTTGATCTTGCTGCGCCCGGAGAAGGCGTGGTCATAAGTGATGATGGGATAGCGCGCAATGGCCTCCAGTGTCAGCGTTTTTTCCTGTAACAAGGGATGGTCGGGTGGGGTAATCACGCAGTGATACCATTCGTAGCAGGGCAGCGTGACGAGTCCGTCATACAGCGTCAGGCTCTCGGTGGCGATGCAGAGATCCGCCTCGCCGTTCAATACCTGTTCGGCGATTTGCGTCGGGTTGCCCTGATGCAATCCCAGTTTGACCTTGGGATAACGTTCGATAAATTGCTTGACGACAGGCGGCAGGGCATAGCGCGCCTGGGTGTGCGTGGTGGCGAGGGTCAGGTGTCCGCTATCTTTGGAATGGAATTCATCGGCAAACTGTTTGAAGTTTTCCGCGTCCAGCAACATGCGTCGCGCGATGCTTAGCAAGCCTTTGCCAGGTTCAGTGAGGGCGGTGATACGCTTGCCGTTGCGCAGGAAAATCTGGATGCCCAGTTCTTCTTCCAGCAGTTTGATTTGCTTGCTGATGGCAGGTTGCGAGGTAAACAGGGCTTTGGCAGCAGAGGAAATATTCAGATCGCGCCTGACGATTTCATTGAGATAACGCAGTTGCTGGAGGTTCATGGTAATGCGTGTCTTCCGTCATATATTCTTTTTGGTTATAAAATAGTAACAGAAAACCATTAAGATTATTGATGCGGTTGGGATAAGATGCGCGCCTGAATCAGAAAGTGGAGTTTGCGCAGCGATTCCTTCGCTTTTAACCGGGTAGGTGGGGGCGGAGAGGGAAACGGGCGTGGCAGGGTTTAATTTATTGGTCATGGCCTCTGCGCCATGACCGTTGGGGTAGTGCGTAATGGATTGGCTGTACACGGTATCGGGTTTTGGTGTGGGTTTGATTGTCGGCGTGACGGGGGTGGGGGGCGGCTCGCTGATGACGCCCTTGTTGGTGTTGTTCTTTGGCGTGTCGCCCGCAACGGCGGTCGGCACCGACTTGTTATACGCTTCGCTGACCAAGACAATGGGCGCATGGGTACACAGCAAGCGCGGTACGGTGGATTGGAAAGTGGTCGGACTGTTGGCGATGGGCAGTTTGCCCGCCGCGCTGGTGACCATCATCCTGCTGAAATATCTGGCGTTGGACGAGAAGACCTTGCGCAGTGTGGTGAGCAGCGTATTGAGTGTGGCTTTGCTGTTGACGGCGGTGGTGCTGTTGTTCAAGGCGCAGATCATGAAGATTGGCCGCCGCCGCGATGGCACGATGTACGAGTTGCACCATCGTTACCTGCCCACTGCGACTATTGTCACGGGCGTGGTGGTGGGAGCGCTGGTGACGGTGTCTTCGATAGGGGCGGGTGTGCTGGGTACGGTTGCGCTGTTATTTCTGTATCCCCGTTTGCCTGCGGTTAAAATCGTCGGTACTGACATCGCCCACGCCGTGCCGTTGACGGCCTTGGCGGGTATGGGACATATGGCGCTGGGTACGGTGGATATAGTGTTGTTGGGCAGCCTGTTGCTGGGTTCGTTGCCCGGCATTTATATTGGCAGTCATGTGAGCGCCAAAGTACCCGAGAAGGTTTTGCGTCCCTTGCTGGCAGTGATGCTGCTGATCATTGGAATGAAGATGGTGTTCTATAAATAAGGGAAAGTCATGAGTGAAAATAAACCTAACAAACCCAAACAAGTGAGCTGGTTCAATGGCTGCGGCGGACGTATCGGCGTGGTGATCGGGCAAACCGGCGAATACGCTTACATTGGCGCGGCATTGCGCCACGACGAAGATGCGGATGTGGCGCACATACTGGCCTATGGCGCGAGATTCCCGCTTGAAGCGGCACTGCTGTTGCCCGTGTCGAAATCCTACCCCGCAGAGGAAAACTAAATGTACCGCTATGACCAATTCGATCATCAGATGGTCGCCGAGCGTGTCGCGCAGTTCCGCGACCAGGTGCGCCGCCGATTGTCGGATGAGCTGACAGAAGACGAATTTCGCGTGCTGCGCCTGCAAAACGGGCTGTACATGCAGATTCACGCTTACATGCTGCGCATCGCCGTGCCTTACGGGCTGCTGAGTGCGGCGCAGATGCGCATGTTCGCGCACATCGCGCGCAAGTATGACAGGGACTACGGTCATTTCACCACCCGCCAGAACATCCAGTTCAACTGGATCAAACTGCCGGATGCGCCGGATATTCTGGCCGATCTGGCAACCGTGGAGATGCACGCCACGCAGACTTCCGGAAACTGCATCCGCAACATCACCTGCGACGAGTTCGCCGGTGTGGCAAAAGACGAGATTGTTGACCCGCGCCCCTACGCCGAGATTCTGCGTCAATGGAGTACCTTCCATCCAGAATTCGCCTATCTGCCGCGCAAGTTCAAGTTTTCCATGACGGGTGCCGCGACTGACCGTGCCGCCATCGCGCTACACGATGTCGGCCTGCAAGTGGTGAAAAACGCGCAGGGCGAAGTCGGCTTCCGCGTGCTGGTCGGCGGCGGGCTGGGCCGCACGCCGGTGATCGGCACGGAAATCTGCGCCTTCGTACCCTGGCAACATGCCATCACTTATCTGGAATCCATCGTGCGCGTGTATAACGAACACGGTCGCCGCGACAATATGTACAAGGCGCGCATCAAGATACTGGTGAAAGAAATCGGCATCGAAGCATTCAGGCAACAGGTGGAAGAAGACTGGAAGTTCACCAAGGACGGTCCTTGCACGCTGACCGTGGAGGAATTGGCGCGCGTTGCAGCCTGCTTTACCGCACCCGCCTATGAAACGCTGGCCGATACGGACGTGGCAGGCGCGCACCCCGGCAACACCGCTTTTGCCAACTGGCTGCAACGCAACGTCAAGCCGCACAAGATGCCAGGTTATGCCGCTGTGGTGTTGTCGTTGAAGAAACCCGGCATGGCTCCGGGCGATGCGACCGCGCAACAGATGGAGGCCGCAGCTGAACTGGCCGAGCGTTACAGCTTTGGCGAGTTGCGCATCACGCATGAGCAGAATCTGGTGCTGGCGGATGTCAAACAAGCCGATTTGTTCGCGCTTTGGCAAGTGGCGACGGAGCTGGACATGGCAACGCCGAATATTGGCTTGTTGACCGACATCATTTGCTGCCCGGGCGGCGATTTCTGCTCGTTGGCCAATGCGCGTTCCATCCCGCTGGCCAAGGCGATTGCCGCTTGTTTCGATAACTTTGATTTCCTGCATGATATTGGCGAAATAGATCTGAATATTTCAGGTTGCGTGAATGCCTGCGCGCACCATCATATCGGTCATATCGGTATTCTGGGCGTGGATAAGGACGGCGAGGAGTGGTATCAGGTATCGGTGGGCGGCGCGCAGGGCAACCATAGCGCTATCGGTAAAATCATCGGCAAATCGTTCAGGTTCGGGCAAATCCCGGAAGTGATCGTGCGCCTGCTGCAAGTGTATGTTGACGAGCGTTTTGACGGCGAGCGTTTCATAGATACCGTGCGCCGACTGGGTTACGAACCTTTCAAGGCATATGTTTATGCGACACCTGTCGAGGACGATGCAGAATTGGCCGGGCCAGTCTATGACTTGTTGAAACAGGGTACGCCTTACGATTTGCCCTATTATTCGCCGAGGTTTTAGAAATGATCATTAAAAACAAGACAGTAGTCGCGGACGATTGGTGCATTCTACGGTTGAATGAACAGGATGCGCCGGATCGCGTGAGTGTTCCTGCCGGAAAAATCATCGTCCCGCTCAAGGTATGGCAGGCGCAGCGCGACACGCTTAAAGCGCGTGCCTGGCTGGGGGTATGGCTGGACAGCAGTGAAAGAGCGGAAGACTTGCAGGCCGACATCGCAAAATTTCAGGTGATCGCGGTGGATTTTCCCAGGTTTGCCGACGGGCGGGGTTATTCCATCGCCTATCATTTGCGCAATCGGCTGAATTATGTCGGGGAACTGCGCGCCATCGGTGAGGTGCTGCGCGACCAGATGTTCTATTTGCAGCGCGTCGGTTTCGATGCCTTTGTGCCGCGCACGGACAAGGACATCCATGATGTCCTGAAGGGCTTGAGCGATTTTTCTGAAACCTACCAGGCTTCGGTAGACCAAAAAGTGCCGTTGTTCAGGCGCGTGCATCGCGGAGCAAGTATATGAGCGACCTGGCACAAAAAGTAGCGCAAGTTAAGCAACTGCTGGCGGATGCGGTGCGGGATTTTTCACCGGTGTGTTTCGCCAACAGTCTGGGTGCGGAAGATATGGTGCTGACCGACCTGATCGCCAAGTTTCAGCCGGACATCGAGATGTTCAGCCTGGATACCGGACGCTTGCCGCAAGAAACATATGACTTGATGCAAGCGGTGCGGGTACGTTATCCCGTACCGTTAAAGATTTATTTTCCGAACGCGGCCAGTGTAGAAGGGTATGTGCTTAAAAACGGCGTGAACGGTTTTTACGACAGCGTGGAGAATCGCAAGGGGTGCTGTTATATCCGCAAGGTTGAACCTTTGAAGCGCGCGCTGGCGGGCAAGGGTGCATGGATTACCGGTATGCGCCGCGATCAGGCTGTGACGCGCGGCAGCCTGGAGTTTTCCGCATTCGATGCCGAGCAGGGCTTGCACAAATTCAACCCGCTGCTGGACTGGAGCAACACCGAAGTCTGGCAATATATCAGGCAAAACGAAGTGCCTTACAATGCGCTGCACGACCGGTTTTACCCCAGCATAGGCTGCGCTCCCTGTACCCGAAACGTGACCCCGGGCGAAGACATCCGCTCCGGACGATGGTGGTGGGAAGAGGCCGGGCAGAAAGAATGCGGTTTACACAAAAGGTGAGCCGGCCTCTCAGTGAAGTCGAGTATGACTCGACTGAACTAAAACATGAAGCGTGCCTAGCACGCTTGTTTTCGGGGTTTCAGTGAAGGCTGACGTTTGGGATATGCTGATTTATTCGTCATACCGGCGTAGGCCGGTATCCAGTGCCTTTATCTGACTGGGTTCCCGCTTGCGCGGGAACGACAAAATCGAATAAATCAGCACTTCCTTAGGTCGGCCTGAAACTAAAAGACAAAGGAAAACAAGGAATGTGGTTTGCATATCGCAAGCAGCATTCCGAAACGAACGTAGTTCGTTTGTTTCCCGCGAAAAGAATTTGATTTAACAGAAAGAAGACAAAGATGAGCAAGCAAACTTTCACCCATCTGGATGTGCTGGAGTCCGAATCCATACACATCATGCGCGAGGTCGCGGCGGAATGTAAGAATCCGGCGTTACTGTTCTCCGGCGGCAAGGATTCCATCGTGATGCTGCGCCTGGCGGAGAAGGCGTTCCGCCCGTGCAAATTCCCGTTTCCTCTGGTACACATTGATACCGAGCATAATTTTCCTGAAGTGATTGAAGCACGCGACAAGCTGGCTGCCGATCTGGGCGAACGGCTGATCGTGCGTTCCTTGGAAGGCTCGATTGCCAAGGGTACGATCATCATCAAAGACCCCGATTTGCCGCGCAACCCGTACCAGTCTGTGACGTTGCTGGAAACCATTACCGAGTTTGGTTTTGATGCCTGCATGGGTGGGGCGCGCCGCGACGAAGAAAAGGCGCGCGCCAAGGAACGCATCTTTTCGTTCCGCGACGAATTCGGTCAATGGGATCCGAAGAACCAGCGTCCCGAGCTGTGGGACATCTACAACACCCGCGTACACAACGATGAAAATATGCGTGTTTTCCCGATTTCCAACTGGACCGAGATGGACATTTGGGAGTACATAGACCGCGAGAATTTGTATATTCCCAGCATCTATTACGCGCACGAGCGCGAAGTGATCCGCCGTGGCGATAACGTCATTCCGGTGTCACATCTGGTGCAACCCAGGCCGGGTGAAAAGGTTGAAGTCGTTTCAGTGCGTTTCCGTACCGTGGGCGACATGACCTGCACCGCACCAGTGGAATCCACCGCAAAAAATGCGCGGGAAATCATCGCTGAAACGGCCATCACGCGCATCACCGAACGGGGCGCTACCCGCATGGATGACCAGACCTCTGAAGCGTCTATGGAATTGCGCAAAAAGGAAGGCTATTTCTAAAGCTGTCGTTCCGGCGCAGGCCGGAATCCAGTCAGAAAAGAATTGCCCGCAACGCGGGACAAAACCTAAGGAATTTTGAATAAAACCGCTGGATTCCGGCCTACGCCGGAATGACGCAGCTGAAAATTTAGAGGCCACATCATGAGTGACAATACACAATTATTACGTTTCATCACCGCAGGTTCAGTGGATGACGGCAAGAGTACGCTGATCGGGCGTTTGCTGTACGACTCCAAGTCTATTTTTGAAGACCAGCTTTCGGCCATTTCCAAGACCAGCGAAAAACGCGGCATGGCGGCGGTTGATCTTTCCTTGCTGACCGACGGGCTGCAAGCGGAGCGCGAGCAGGGCATCACCATAGACGTGGCCTACCGCTATTTCGCCACGCCAAAACGCAAATTCATCATCGGCGATACGCCGGGACACGAGCAATACACGCGCAACATGGTGACCGCCGCTTCCACGGCTAACCTTGCGGTGATTCTGATTGATGCGCGCCGTGGTGTCTTGACCCAGACGCGTCGTCATACCTTTATTGCCAGTCTGGTCGGCGTGCCGCACATCGTGGTGGCCGTGAACAAAATGGATATGGTGGATTATTCGCAAGCGCGTTTTGACGAGATTGTTGCCGAATACCGCGAGTTCGCCGCGCAGTTGAATCTGCATGAGGTCACTTTTATTCCCTTGTCTGCGCTGGTCGGCGACATGGTGGTGGGACGCGGCGAGGCGATGAGCTGGTATCAGGGGCCGACCTTGATGGAAAAGCTGGAAAGTGTGGTGATAGACCACGATGTGAACACCCGCGATTTCCGTTTTCCGGTGCAATGGGTATGCCGTCCGCAGACTGGCGAATATCATGATTTCCGTGGTTTCATGGGACGTATCGAGGCGGGGCAGGTCGCGGTGGGCGATGCAGTCACCATCCTGCCAGCGGGGCGCACCACCCGGGTCAAGGATATCGTCACTTACGGCGGGAGCCTGAAAACGGCTGCTGCACCGCAGTCCATCGCGCTGACGTTGGCGGACGAGATTGATATTTCGCGTGGCGACATGCTGGTTAAGGCAGACTTTATGCCGATTGTCTCCCAGCAATTCAATGCGATGCTGTGCTGGTTGTCCGAAACCCCGATGGACAAGAACCGCAAGTACATCGTCAAACATACCTCGCGCGTGGTGAAATGCCTGGTTTCCAGCATAGATTACCGCGTGGATGTGAACACGCTGGAACACCATGAAAACCCGACAGTGAACATGAACGACATCGCCCATGTGTCGCTGAAGACACAGAAACCGCTGGTATTCGATTATTACGCCCGCAACCGTGCGACGGGCAGCTTTATCGTGATAGACGAAGCGACCAACAACACCGTCGCGGCGGGCATGATCTGTCAGGAATCTGTCTGACTTGAAGGGAAACGCTGATTTTCAGGTTGAGATGGGAAAAGTTTATCTAATTGGGGCGGGGCCGGGTGCGGCGGACTTGATCACGCTGCGCGGTGCGCGCCTGCTGGCATCAGCCGATGTGGTGCTATATGACGCGCTGGTGCAGCCCGACCTGCTGGCAATGGCGAACCCCGGCGCGCAGATGATCGCGGTCGGTAAACGCTGCCGCCAGCTCTCTACCGACCAGCGTTTCATCAATCGCGCGCTGGTCGAGGCAGCGCTTCATCACGCCGTGGTGGTGCGTCTCAAGGGGGGCGATCCGATGATTTTCGGTCGTGCGCAGGAGGAGATCGCAGCGTTGAAAATTGCCGGTATCGAGTATGAAATCGTTCCCGGCATCACTTCGGCGCTGGCGGCGGCGGCTGAGCTGGGCGTGTCGCTCACCCAGCGCGGCGCGAGCCGCAACGTGGTGTTCGTCACGCCGCGCGTGGGCGAAACCGAATCGGCCAGCGACTGGGCGCGAAGCGTTTTGAGCGCAGATACCGCCGTGCTGTACATGGCCTCCGGTCAGGCAACAGAAATTGCCGCTGCCTTGATGCAGCGCGGCTTATCGGGCAGTACGCCCGCCGCCATCGTCAGCAATGCCTCCTTGCCCAACATGCAGCAAGTCCGCACCACGCTGGCGCGATTGCCAGAGGTGGCCGGTCAGGTCGGCGCGCCCGCGCTGATCGTGCTGGGCGAAGTGTTGCAGCAGCAGGCCGAAAAAAACCTGCCGGAACTAATCGGGCAGGCGGGGGTGGCTAGAACTTCTTAAAACTGTTCGTTATCATTCAGATAGCGCCATTGTCCCAGCGGCAGGTCGCCCAGTTTTATTTTTCCGATACGGATGCGTTTCAGACCGGTGACGGTCAGCCCCACCAGTTCGCACATGCGGCGTATCTGGCGTTTCTTGCCTTCGCGCAGCACGAAGCGCAACTGGTCTTCGTTCTGCCAGGTGACTTTGGCGGGTTTCAGATATTCGCCGTCCAGCTTCAATCCCTGACAGAGCAGCGCCAGACCGCTATCGCCCAGTTTGCCCTTCACGCGCACCAGATATTCCTTGTCCACGGTGGAATCTTCGCCGATCAAGCGTTTGGCGACGCGTCCATCCTGGGTGAGGATCAGCAAGCCCTGCGAATCAATGTCCAGACGACCTGCCGGAGCGAGACCGAGAAACTGGCTGCGGTGAAATTTGAGCGGTGACAGGTCTTCCGCCCAGTGCGTGGACTCGTCCAGCAGCGCAGAGGCAGGTTTGTAGCCGTGCTCTGCCTGACCGGAAACATAGCCGACCGGCTTGTTGATCAAAATAGTGACGCGTTGTTCCTGGGTGTTCTGCGCCGCAGTGCGCAGCGTCACATGTTGGGTGGGATAGACCTTGCTGCCGAGTTCGCTGACGGTTTCGCCGTCAACTTCCACCCAGCCACGGGCGATGTAGACATCCGCTTCGCGGCGTGAGCACAGGCCGAGTTCGGACATGCGTTTGGAGAGTCGAATTTTTTCCATGAGTTTGTAATGTGAGCATTTAGATGAGACGCGATTTAAGCACAAACCAGCGTGTACGGCGAAACTAAAATGCAAAGAAAACGCGGCACGAGGGCGCGTTGTTGCAGATGCGACATTTTGCCGCGCGGCAATATGCCGCATTCCATAAACGATTTTATTTAGGTAAATTACACACTGCCAAATCGATGGCGGGTTAACGAAGTCTCCTCCCGAAAAGCTGCATTGTTTCCGCCCTCGATTGGCATTCTTCATAAACACGGTTTTGGAGGGAATGTGCAGGAACCTGTCTTCAAGTACATGAGGTCGAGACTGTTTGCAGCCGTGTGTATTCTGGTGTGTGTCTCCTTCCTGGTATGGGTCTTTCAATATGTCTGGCAACACCTTCCTGCCATGAAACTTCACTCCGAGATATGCCGCTCCA
>JAVHSF010000356.1:0-2394 GCA_036172035.1 Gallionella sp.
CGCCTTCGCGGGAACGACAAAACCGAATAAATCAGTGCTTCCCTAACTCACTTTAACAACATTTAACCTTATGCGCCCCAGTCAAAGACAAGCCAACCAACTGCGTGAAATCCGCATTACCCGCCACTACACTAAACACGCCGAAGGTTCGGTGCTGATCGAATGCGGGGACACCAAAGTGATCTGCACCGCCAGCGTCGAAGAGCGTGTGCCGCCGCACAAAAAAGGCTCCGGGGAAGGCTGGGTGACGGCGGAATACGGCATGTTGCCGCGCTCTACCGGCAGCCGGATGCAGCGCGAAGCCGCCAGGGGCAAGCAATCCGGGCGCACCCAGGAAATCCAGCGTCTGATCGGGCGTAGCCTGCGCGCCGTGGTGGACTTGGCCAAACTGGGCGAGCGCACCCTCCAGATTGACTGCGACGTGATCCAGGCGGACGGTGGCACACGCACCGCCAGCATCACTGGCGCTTATGTCGCGCTGCACGATGCGATTACCGGGCTGATGGGCAAAGGGTTGTTGCCGGATAACCCGCTCAAGGACTCCATCGCCGCCATCTCGGTTGGCATCTATAACGGCGTTCCCGTGCTTGACCTTGATTATATTGAAGATTCCGCCTGCGACACGGACATGAACGTGGTGATGCTGGGCAGCGGCCAGTTCGTCGAAGTGCAGGGCACGGCGGAAGGGGCGGCTTTTACCCGCGCCGAAATGGATGAATTGCTGGAACTGGCGCAAAACGGCATCCGCGAATTGAGCGCCAGGCAGCGCGCGGCACTGGCGGAGTAAATGAAAAAACTGGTTATCGCTTCAAACAATCCCGGCAAGTTGCGCGAATTCCAGCAGATGTTGGCCCCGCTCGGCATAGAGGTTGTCACTCAGGCGCAGCTCGGCATCGGTGAGGCCGAAGAGCCTCACCACACCTTTATCGAGAATGCCATCGCCAAGGCGCGCCACGTCAGCCGCGAAACTGGCCTTCCCGCGCTGGCGGACGATTCCGGTATCTGCGTGAACGCGTTGCACGGCCTGCCAGGCGTGATTTCCGCGCGCTTTTCGGGTTTGCCCAAGTCCGACGAACGCAACAACCGCGCTCTGCTGGAAGCCATGCAGTCCCACACCGATCGCCGCGCGCACTACTATTGCGTGCTGGTGCTGATGAATTCGGCGGGCGACCCCCAGCCGCTGATCGCCGAAGGCGAATGGCATGGCGAGATCGCCCGTGCAGCAAAGGGCGCGGGCGGCTTTGGCTACGACCCGTTGTTCTGGTTGCCCGACCTCGGCAAGATGAGCGCCGAACTCACGCACGACGAAAAACACGCCATCAGCCATCGCGGCCAGGCGATGAAAGTGTTGCTGGAAAAACTGTGCCATGCGTAGGGTAAGCAAGGTTCATTGCGCTCAAACGGTGGGCAAACCTGCCCACCCCGCGAACGCATGAGCATTCATCCCCTGCAACCCGTCGGCATCAAATCGCAGGCCGTCAATTTTCAGGCGCTGCCGCCGCTTTCACTTTACATTCACATTCCCTGGTGCGTGAAGAAGTGTCCGTATTGCGACTTCAATTCGCATGAGACGCGCGCGAACTCCCTTCCCCTGAAGTTGGCTCCCTCTCCCGGCAAGGGGGAGGGTAGCATCCCCGCCGACCTCGAACAGCAATACATCGCCGCCCTGACCCGTGATCTGGAGCTGGCGTTGCCGCAAATCTGGGGGCGCAAGGTTTATACGGTGTTCTTCGGCGGCGGCACGCCCAGCCTGCTGTCCGGCGAGGCGGTGACGGAGATATTGCGTCAAGTGCGCATGTTGCTGCCGTTAAGCCTTGATGCCGAGATCACGCTGGAGGCCAACCCAGGCACGGTGGAAACCGACAAGTTCGCCGCCTTCCGCGAGGCGGGCGTGAACCGGCTGTCGCTGGGCATCCAGAGTTTCAACGACACGCATCTCAAGGCGCTGGGGCGCATCCACTCGGCGGACGAGGCGCGTGCCGCCATCGCCATCGCGCAGCGCCATTTCGACAACATCAATCTGGATCTGATGTATGCGCTGCCCGGTCAGTCACTGGAACAGGCATTGCAGGATGTAGAAACCGCGCTGACCTTCAAGCCGCAACATCTGTCCGCCTACCACCTGACGCTGGAACCGAACACGCTGTTCTATCGCAATCCGCCCTCGCTGCCCGACGACGACGCGAGTGCCGACATGCAGCAGGGCATCGAAGGCTTGCTGGCAGAAAACGGCTATCAGCATTACGAGACTTCCGCCTTCGCGCAGCCGAATCGCCGTGCCAGGCACAACCTCAATTACTGGCAGTTCGGCGACTACCTGGGGATAGGTGCCGGCGCGCACAGCAAGCTGAGCTTTCCCGACAAGATCATCCGACAGGCGCGCTACAAACAGCC
>JAVHSF010000357.1:0-2389 GCA_036172035.1 Gallionella sp.
TGGGAAATCGTCATCGGGCTGGAAGTGCATACGCAACTGTCCACCCACAGCAAAATTTTTTCGGGCGCATCCACCACTTACGGTGCCGAGCCCAACACCCAGGCGGACGCGGTGAGCATCGCGCTGCCCGGCGTGCTGCCGGTATTAAACCGTGGCGCGGTGGAGCGCGCCATCAAGTTCGGCTTGGCGGTCGGGGCGCACATCGCGCCGCGCTCGGTGTTTGCGCGCAAGAATTATTTCTATCCAGACCTGCCCAAGGGCTACCAGATCAGCCAGTTTGACCTGCCGGTGGTCGGCATGGGGCAACTGACCATACAGGTCGAACCGCTGTCAGGCAATGCTCCTTCGACAGGCTCAGGACAGGCTTACGAAAAAGTGGTGCGCATCACCCGCGCCCATCTGGAAGAAGACGCAGGAAAATCGGTACACGGCGCATCCCTTGGCATGACCGGCATAGACCTGAACCGCGCAGGCACACCCTTGCTGGAGATCGTCTCCGAGCCTGACATGTGCTCTGCCGCCGAAGCCGTAGCCTACGCAAAAACGCTGCATTCGCTGGTGCGCTGGATCGGCATCAGTGACGGCAACATGCAGGAAGGCTCGTTCCGCTGCGACGTGAACGTCTCGGTGCGCCGCCCCGGCGAGCCGCTCGGCACGCGCCGAGAAATCAAAAACCTCAATTCATTCAAGTACATGCAGCAGGCGATTGACTACGAGGTGCAGTGGCAGATAGACACTATCGAGAACGGCGGCAAGGTGCAACAAGCCACCATTTTATTCAACCCGGACACCGGCGAGACGCGCGCGATGCGCAGCAAGGAAGACGCGCACGACTACCGCTACTTCCCAGACCCCGACCTGTTGCCGCTGGACATCACGTCGGCGATGCTGGAAGCCATGCGCGCCGAATTGCCTGAACTCCCCGAGACGCGCCGCACGCGCTACATGGACGAGCTTGGCTTGTCTGCATATGATGCCAACAGCCTGACCAGTTCGCGCGAAATGGCCGACTTCTTCGATACCTGCGTGGCAGCAGTCGGCGCGGCGAATGCCAAACTGTGCGCCAACTGGCTGACCGGCGAACTCTCCGCCCAGCTCAACCGCGACGGGCTCGACATGGTGCAATGCCCGGTCAGCCCGCAACAGATGGGCATCATGCTGGCGCGCATCGCAGACGGCACGATTTCCAACTCCGGTGCCAAGGAAGTGTTCCGCACCCTGTGGGCGGAAGGCGGCGACGCGGATGCCATCATCGAAGCCAAGGGGTTGAAGCAGGTTTCCGACTCCGGCGCAATCGAAGCGCTGGTGGACGAGATTATCGCGGCGAACGCCGACAAAGTCGCCGAATACCGCTCAGGCAAGGACAAACTGTTCGGCTTCTTCGTCGGTCTGGCGATGAAGGCCAGCAAGGGCAAGGCCAATCCCGCGCAACTGAATGAGGTGCTGCTGAAAAAACTGGCGGGGTAGCACGGATGAAATGGCGCGGGTTCATGGAGAAAGTTTATGCGCATCGTAGGTAGAAAATCAGAGCCACTACCGACCTTGGCCGCTTCCGGCGAAGCGCTGATGCGCGCAGCCTCGTTCAATGAAATGATGCAGTCCATCATGCCCTATGGGAAAATCGGCTACATTCCTAAAGGCATCTATCGTTTCAAGACCCACGAAGAAGCCAACCGCCAGCAGGACGAATGCCTTGTCAGGCACATGGCAAAAATCCAGATTGAAATCAATAAATTAAGTCAATGAGCGAAGAGGAAAAATACGCCAGGCCTGCGACCAGCCAGGATTTAAAATCCCTGGTGGTCGCGCTCAATGCGAACGGCGTCGATTACCTGCTGATCGGTGGTTATGCGCTTTACGCTCATGGTTACCAGCGAGCGACGACCGACATTGATATTCTGGTTCAACCGACGATAGAAGCAGGACGCAAGGTTAAACAGGCATTGCTGATTCTGCCCGACAAAGCGGCTAACGACCTTGATCCAGCCTGGTTTGAGGAAGGCGAAAATATTCGCGTTGCCGACGACATCATCGTGGATGTCATGTTCAATGCTTGTGGCGAAACATTTTATACTTTAAAGAAGTACGCACAACTAATTGATTTTGATGGAATTCCAGTCACGACAATCTCTTTGGATGGGCTACTACTCACCAAACAAACCATGCGTGAAAAAGATGTTTCTGACCGAATGATATTGGAAAGAGCGATTGCCGAGATCAGCAGAATACAAGGGGGAAAAGCGTAATACTCAGGCGAATCTAAATTAAACACACAAGCTGCGGGGGCCAGCACAAGCTGCGGGGTCAGGTCTTTTAAATGTTGGAATGTTAGACCTGACCCCTTGGTGTTTGCGCAAACGTTTGAATGTTAGACTTGACCCCGTATTTT
>JAVHSF010000358.1:0-10974 GCA_036172035.1 Gallionella sp.
GCAATAGCGACAATAAATTGGCCTACGCTTACCTGCTCACCCCGCAAGGGATTGAATCGCGGGCGCGCATGACTGTTGATTTTCTGAAGTACAAAATTCATGAATATGAGCAGCTCAAGGCCGAGATAGCGGACTTGCAGCGCGAAGCAAGCGCAAAAGGCTTGCTGGAGAAAACGCGTGAGTGAGCAATCGCCCAAGGCTTCCAGCAACGTCGTGTGGCACCACGCCACCATTACCCGCGCGCGCCGCGAAGCGCAGAACGGACATCGCGGTGCTATCCTCTGGTTCACCGACCTCTGCTTTTCCGCCGAGGACCGAGTCGAGAATATCCGCCGCATCGGCGAAGTGGCAAAACTGTTCATGGAAGCGGGCGTCATTGTCCTCACCGCCTTCATCTCCCCGTTCCGCGCTGATCGCGAGCGCGTGCGCGGCATGGTCGAACACGGCGATTTCATCGAGGTTTATTGCGACAGCCCGCTGGCAGTGTGCGAAGCGCGCGACGTGAAAGGCATGTACAAAAAAGCCCGCACCGGGGAGATCGCCGAATTCACCGGCATCTCCTCGCCGTATGAAGCGCCGGAGAATCCGGAGTTGCAGGTGGATACGGGCTCGACAGAACTGGATCAGTGTGTCCGGCAAGTGCTGGATGGCATGCTGTTGCGCGGGATTTTGAAGCGAGCATGACACTGCGATGAAAACAATCAAAACCCAGGCCGATCTTGCAATCAATGGTGCAAAACCGGCATTCGACCAGCCATTGCATGTCGGTCGGCCCAACATTGGTAGCCGCGAGGCCTTCATGAATTATGCGGAAGAGATATTCGACCGCCGCTGGCTGACTAACAACGGCCCGATGGTGCAGAAATTTGAACAACGTGTAGCCACCTATCACGGGGTCAAACATTGCGTTGCCATGTGCAACGGCACCATCGCACTCGAAATCGCCATTCGTGCATTGGGATTGGAGGGCGAGGTCATCGTCCCTTCCTACACCTTCATTGCCACGGCCCATGCCTTGAGTTGGCAGGGAATCACTCCGGTTTTCGCGGACATTGACCCGGATACCCATTGTCTCGATCCGGAAGCTGTGCGCAGCATGATCACGCCGCGTACCACCGGCATCATCGGCGTTCATCTGTGGGGCCGCGCCGCGCCGGTAGAAGCGCTCCAGCAGATCGCCGATGAATACGGACTCAAGTTGATGTTCGACGCCGCCCATGCCTTCGGCTGTTCGCATGGCGGCAAGATGATCGGCAACTTCGGCTCCTGCGAAGTGCTTAGTTTTCATGCAACCAAGTTTTTCAACACCTTCGAAGGCGGCGCGGTCATCACCAACGACGATGAACTGGCAGAAAAGATTCGGCTGATGCGCAATTTTGGTTTTGCCGGTCTCGACAATGTGGTTCATCCCGGCACCAACGGTAAGATGATCGAAATTGCCGCTGCGATGGGCTTGGTCAACCTCGATGCAATCGACAGTGTGATCGAGGCCAACAAGCATAACTATGAAGCCTACCGCGCAGGTCTTGCGGGGCTCCAGGGCATCAGCCTGCTGGCTTTTGATGACAGGGAACGCAACAACTACCAGTATGTGGTGATGGAAGTGGCGGAAGAGTGTCCTGTTTCGCGCGACCGCATCATCGAAGTGCTGCATGCCGAGAATATCCTTGCCCGTAAATACTTCTGGCCGGGCTGCCATAACATGAAGCCCTACCGCGAGTTGTATCCACATGCCAGATTGCTGTTGCCCGATACGCAAATAGTGGCGGACCGGGTCGTGGTGTTACCAACCGGGACGACGATGGACGTTGAGATGGTTAAAACAGTAGCTTCCGTGATCCGAGTGCTGGTGGAAGGCAATGCATGAAGCTAGCCATCATGCAGCCCTATCTGTTCCCTTATCTGGGCTACTTCCAGCTAATCCGCGCGGTGGATGCGTTCGTGGTGTATGACGATGTGAATTACATCAAGGGCGGCTGGATCAACCGCAACTTCATACTCACACAGGGGGGGCAACAGCGCATCACTCTGCCATTACAAGATGCCAGCCCGAACAAACTCATCAATCAGGTCGAAGTCGGTGGCCAGCACAAGATACTGCAAAGCCTGCGCCACAGCTATGGCAAAGCACCGTACTTCGAAGCCGTCTATCCCGTAATCGAGAACATCCTCGTGCAGACCGAAAAGAACCTTGCCCGTTTTCTCGATTACCAGTTGCGTTGTATATGCGATTATCTCGGCATGCGTCCGCAATGGCATATCTCCTCAGTGCTGGACAAGGACAACGGACTGCGCGGACAGGATAAGGTTCTTTCCATCTGCGAAGAGCTGGGGGCGACTCACTACATCAACGTCCCAGGCGGCAAGGGACTGTACGACCGCGATGATTTTGCGCGCAGAGGGCTGCAGCTATCCTTCATACAGCCTCGCCCCGTCGAATACCGCCAATTCGGCAAGACTTACGTGCCGAATCTTTCCATCGTTGATGTCATGATGTTCAACGATCAGGAGCAGAGTGCCAAGCTGCTTGAGGAGTACGACCTTGTCTGAAATCAGAACAACGAGTTTTCGCAGAAACGAAATTCTTGAGAGATTGCTAGAACAATTGAATCAGGATTTGCAACCATCAGAAATGCAATTGATATCACAATATGTTCGACCGAGCGGCTTTGAATTCCCTGTCATTCTTGTCATGGGGCCGTTGAGAAGTGGCACGACCTTGTTTACGCAATGGCTCGCCAACACGGGCCTTGTCGCCTACCCGACTAATCTGCTGTCACGCTTCTATCAAGCTCCAATTATCGGTGCGAAGATACAACTGCTTTTGACCGACCCGCGCTACAACTTCCGCGACGAGTTGGGCGAGTTTGTGCAGCAGGCCGAATACAAGTCGGAAAACGGCAAGACCAAGGGGGTGCTAGCCCCCAACGAATTCTGGTATTTCTGGCGTCGCTTCCTGGCGGAGCAGGGGCGCGATGTGTGGACAGATGATGAACTGCGGCAAAGTATGGACACGCAAACCATGCTGGCGGAGCTGGCGGGCATGATGGATGTGTTCCAGAAGCCATTCGCAGCCAAGGGCATGCTGTTCAACTACAACATCCCTTTCCTCGATTCAGTGTTCGACAAGGTGCTGTTTGTGCAGATCAAGCGCGACCCGGTTACCAATGTGTCCTCGGTGCTGGATGCGAGACGGCGACAACTTGGCAGCGAGGCTGCTTGGTATTCGTTCGAAATTCCTGAGTACCAAGAGCTGAAAGACCTTGACCCTGTCACTCAATCTGCCGGGCAGGTGTATCACATCGACAAGGCAGTGACGCGGGGCATGGCACGAGTGGATGAATCCAGAAAGCTGGTGGTGCAATACGAGGATTTCTGCAGAGACCCTGAACAAGTATTTGGTCAGTTAGCTCGGAAACTTGGTCTTTCTGATAACGAGTACAACGGGACAGCGCAGTTCAAGGTGACGCGATCAGATGATTTGTCGGAACGCGCAGCGATAGAGAAAGCACTAACAAGGTTCTCGGGTAAATGAGAGCGCGGCTGTTCGCGAACTTGAATTGGCTGTTCGCGGACAGACTCCTTCGGCTGGTTGGCGGGTTGATTGTCGGTGTATGGATTGCGCGTTATCTCGGTCCTGAACAGTTTGGCATGCTCAACTACGCACTGGCATTCGTCGCGCTTTTTGGCGCAGTGGCCAAGTTGGGCATCGATCAGGTTGTGGTTCGCGATCTGTCCAACGCCCCAGAGAAACAGGGGGCGATATTGGGTACGATCTTCGCGCTCAAACTGGTAGCGGGAATGATCGCGATGATACTTGTCATCCCTGCGGCATTTGCTGCGCAACATGGGGATTGGTCCTTTGTGGTGCTGGTCGCGGTGGTCGCTGCCGGAATGATCTTCAATGCATTGGACGCTTATGATCTCTATTATCAGGCGCATGTGCTGTCGAGATATGTGGTGTATGCGCGTAGTGCTTCATTCATGTTGTTATCGGCAGTGCGCGTGGCTTTGATTCTGGGCGAGTATCCGTTGGTGTATTTCGCTGCTGCTGCAACTTTGGAAATAGCACTGGGCGGCTTGGTGATGGTGTGGATATACCGACGCAAACATGCGACTGAGCAGAAATGGCATTTCCATCGGGAAACGATGGTGTCTCTGCTAAAGGACGGTTGGCCTCTGATCGTCAGTTCAGCATTGATCGTTATCCACACGCGCATCGATCAGGTGATGATTGGTCAGATGTTGGGCAATGCCGAAGTGGGCGTTTATAGCGCTGCGATACGCTTATCAGAGTCTTGGTTGTTCGTCCCTTTGATCATTGTGCAAACGGTGATGCCATATCTGATGAAACTGCGCGAGACCAATCCAGTGTATTACCAGGCGAGGCTGCTTCAACTGTACAGCCTGATGTTCTGGCTCGGGGCACTAGCAGCAGGGGCGACCATCTTGTTCGGTGAGTTCTTTGTAGTGCTGCTTTTTGGTGAGGAATATCGTGCGGCCTATATGCCGCTGGTTCTGACCATCTGGACGGGGATATTCATTTCTCAAGCTGTGGCGAGAGGCGTGTGGATGGTAGGGGAGAACATGCAAGGCTACCGTCTGGCGAACAACCTAGTGGCCGTGCCGCTGAATATCGTACTGAACTGGGTGTTGATACCGGCGTATGGTGTGGTGGGCGCATCAATGTCCAGTCTGATTTCCATAGGTGTCAGCACTTGGCTACTTCCGTTTTTGTTCAAACCGATGCGTGAATCTAACAAGCAGATGCTGCTATCCATCAATCCTAAATATCTATTAGCGGGGGTGAGGTGAAAGATTTTTTTCAAGAAATCAGCATGGCATTTGCTAAATCGATAGGCAACTATCATCCTGAGAATTTCGACACAGAAATAAAAGAGTTTGGTTTATATCGTCGAGCCATCATTTTTTTTGAAGGCATGGTTGGTCGATTGGGGCATTTGTTATCGAGAGATCTTTGTGGACTTGTTATTTCCCGCAAAAATTACTACTTCGAAAATCTTTTGCGATTCAAAGACACTTTCGATTTGCTTGATGATGAAGATAGTCGAAGAAAATATATCGAACTATTGGCATATAGGATGCTTGGCTTCACCAAAGTTAAGCTGTCATTGAACGAGCCAGCGTTCTTTGCAGCTAGGGCTGCTACCGTTGAATATCGTCAGATGGAAAGACTGCCTGCGAATTTTAAAAAAGGCTATTTGGAGTTGTATGACTTATCAAATGCTGGCTACGACGGCCTCAAATTGTATTTCGTTCAGAACGGCATATTTGTCGACTTTATCCTGCAACAGTACAACTACAACGATTTGGTATGTGTGAACAAGGGTGATGTCGTTATCGATGCCGGGGGGTGCTGGGGAGATACTGCGCTGTATTTTGCAGCACGAGGGGCAGCGCAGGTGTATGTCTACGAATTTATTCCTTCTAATATCAAAATATTCGAACAGAACCTAGCACTGAACCCGCAGCTTGCAGAGCGGATCAAGTTGGTAGAGAAGCCGGTTTGGGAAAATTCCGAAGTGGACTTGAGCTTTGAAGACCATGGCCCGGCGAGCCGCGTTGCGGCTGCGGGTGTCTACAGCGGAACGATCCAGACCCTCTCGATAGACGACTTGGTCAAGCAACGTGGCCTGCGCAAAGTGGATTTCATCAAGATGGATATCGAGGGCGCAGAATTCCAGGCGCTCAAGGGAGCGGCGGAAACGATACGGGTGCACAAGCCCAAGCTGGCCATCTCCGTCTATCACCAAGCCGATGATCTGATCGTGATCCCTGCATATATCCAATCGCTGAATCCGGATTACGAGTTCCACCTCGATTACTACACGGTCGTCGGGGACGAGATCATGCTGTATGCGATGGACAAACATGCAAAGTGATCTGGCGCCTGTCGGTCTGTCAACCTATGGCCGTCTACAGCATGTGCAGGAGACCATAGCTGCATTGCAGAAGAACGAACTGGCTTGGCAGAGCGAGCTATTTATCTTTTCCGACGCAGCCAAGGCCGGCGATGAAGAGAAAGTCGAGGCAGTGCGGCGATATCTGCGCACAGTCGATGGGTTCAGGGCTGTGCACCTGTTCGAACGGGAACGAAACGACCGCGTGGCGAACAATCGCGGCGGTATGCGCATGCTGCTGGAAAAGTATGGAAAGACGATCTTCCTTGAGGAAGATATCGTCACGGTGCCATCCTTTCTGACATTCATGAATGAAGCGCTGGACAGGTACAAGAACGATCCGCGAGTCTTTGCCGTGAATGGATACACGCCCCCAATCGGCATTCCCAGAGATTACTCGAGTCCTGTTGTATTGCTCCCTAGGTTCGCGGCTTGGGGATTTGGGATTTGGAAAGAGAAGTTCGACGAGATTATCATGGACATCACACCAGAGATGTATAACAACTTGAGTTCGGACAAGCCAAGATTGAAGCAGTATTGTGTAGGAGGTAACGACATCATTACCCAGTTGTGGCTCCAAGCACAGGGGTTCATCGAGGCGCTGGATGTGCGGATCGACTACACCATGTTCGTGAAGGGGCGGCAGTACGTTGTGTGCCCGACCGCGTCGCTCGCGCACTCCACCGGTTGCGACGGTTCCGGCGAACATTGGGTGCAAGCGACCGGCAAGTATGATGTGCAGATGGACTTTGAATCGAAATCGGTTGGAGTCGAGCCTGGTATACAAGCGGATGCGAGGGTGATCAAGCAGCTGGGCAAGTTTTATGCGCTTACGCCCAAAGGCAAACTGATAAAATTCCTCATGGATTTGGGGTTGTATCGCAAGCTGAAGTCGTTCAAGCGGCGTTAGCGTTAGAAAATTATTGCATGGCCGTGGTTAAGGCCGAAAAAAAGGGGCGGTTCGTGGAAACGCTGTCGAATAGAATCAAAGAGTATGAGAAACAGTATATGCATGACTATGGCTTTGAAAAAGTTATGGTATGGGCGCGCCAGAAATACGTCGAGATAATGGTCAGAAAGCTACAGCCGGCCACGGTGATGGAAATCGGCTGCGGTTTCGATCAACTGTTCACACACGTGGCAGATGTGTCATCGATCAAGAAATGGACCATCGTCGAGCCGGCCGACTTATTTTCGGCAGCAGCGCGAGAAAAGCTCAAGGATGACAAGCGCGTCGAAGTCATTCAGGGTTTTGTGGAGAGCGTGGTGACGGATGCGAATTTCGCGAACGTGGACCTGTGTATCTGCGCGGGTTTGCTACATGAGGTTGAGCACCCAGGGCATATCCTGCAAGCGGCGAAGAAGAGCCTGTCCAAGGATGGCATGTTGCATGTCAGCGTCCCTAACGCCAGGTCATTCCATCGCATGCTGGCGGTGGAAATGGGGCTGATCTCTTCGCCCTACCAGTTCAGCGACCGTAACGTGACGTTGTCGCAATATCACGTCTTCGACGCGGCATCGCTTCAAGCGCTGGTCGATGAGGCCGGGCTGGCTCCGGTGGATGTCGGGGGCTATTTCATCAAGCCGTTCACTCATTCGCAGATGGAAAAAGTGATCGAGGACGTGGGTGAGCAAGTCCTGGATGGCTTGTGGCATATGGGCACCAAGTACCCGGAGCTGGCGAGCGAGATCTTTGTGAATGCCAGGCGGAGCTAGCAGTGCAGTGTCTGCGATATTCCGCTGAGGCGCAAAGTGCATGGGATGGATTCGTCAATGAAAGTGCATGGAACGGCACGTTTCTGCATACGCGACAGTTCCTTTCATACCATGGCGACAGATTCGAGGACATCTCCCTGCTGGTGAACAATGAGGACGGGAAGACCGTTGCCGTGTTTCCGGCGGCGATACACCCGGTAGCACGGGACACGGTGGTCAGTCATCCGGGTGCCACATTCGGCGGGCTGGTCGCGGGCGGGCAATGCCGTGGCGAGAGTTGCATCGCCGCATTGAACGACATCGCTGCATATTATCGTGGCATTGGCCTCAAGCGTTTGCTCTACAAGGTGACGCCGCATATCTATCATCAAGTTCCGTTCCAGGATGATCTGTATGCGCTGTTCCGGCTGGGCTTTCGCCGTGTGCGTTGCGACATCAGCGCGACCATCGCGGCGTCTGATCGGCCGGCGCTGACCAAAGGCAGGAAGTATGAGATCAGCAAGGCCAGGAAACGCGGGGTCGAGGTCGTTGAAGGGGTGGCTCAACTGAAAGACATCCACGGCCTTATCGAAGCCAATCTTTGGCAGGCGCATCAGGCCAAACCGGTACACGACATTGCGGAGCTGCTGTTGCTGCAATCCAGATTTCCGCAAAACATCCGCTTCCTTGCCGCCAGGATGGATGGCGAAGTGGTTGCCGGGCTGGTGATGTTCAATTTCCGGAATGTTGCGCATACCCAGTACATCGCCTCGAATGACAGGGGGCGCGAAACCGGGGCATTGGACTTGCTGATCGAGCACAGCGTCGGCGGGGTATTCGCAGACGGTTACCGCTATTTCGATTTTGGCATCAGCAACGAACAGGACGGCCAGGTGCTCAATGAAGGTCTGTACCGCTACAAGAGAACGTTCGGTGCGGGCAGTGTCGTCCATGAGTTTTACGAATTGGACTTGTGAGGTCTGAAATGTCGATCGAAGACAGTCGCATCATCGAGTTGCCCAAGATATCCGATCCGCGCGGGAATCTGACTTTTGTGGAGGGAGGCAGGCATATTCCGTTTGATATCAAACGTGTCTATTATCTCTACGATGTACCGGGCGGTAGCGAACGAGGTGCGCATGGCCATCGCGATCTGCAACAACTGATCATCGCGATGAGTGGCAGTTTCGACATCACGCTGGACGACGGACATAACAAACGCAGTTTCCACATGAATCGCTCTTACTATGGCCTTTATGTTCCGCCGATGATGTGGAGAGAGATCGACAATTTTTCTTCAGGTGCGGTGTGCATGGTGCTGGCTTCCGACTATTACAACGAGGCGGATTATTTTCGCGATTATGAACAATTTCTTAAGGCGGTATAAAGCAAGTGATCCCTTTTTTAGACTTAAAAGCTTCATACGATGAACTGAAAACAGAGCTTGATGCAGCTTATAAACGCGTGATGAATTCTGGTTGGTATATCAATGCGGGCGAAGTCAAAGCATTCGAACATGAATTTGCGACTTATTGTGAGGCAGAGTATTGCATTGGGGTAGGTAATGGGTTGGATGCGCTGTACTTGATTTTGCGTGCGTATGACATTGGTGCAGGGGATGAAGTGATCGTACCCGCCCACACTTTCATTGCGACTTGGTTGGCGGTTTCGAATTGTGGGGCGATACCTGTGCCTGTAGAGCCAAATCATTCGACTTATAACATCGACCCAGCCAAGATCGAAGCGGTCATCACGCCTCGTACCAAAGCCATCATGCCAGTCCATCTGTATGGACAGCCTGCCGATATGGATGCCATCAATGTGATCGCAAAAAAACATGGCTTGAAAGTCATCGAGGATGCAGCTCAAGCACATGGGGCGAGATATAAAGGTCGCCGTGTCGGCACGTTAGGAGATGCTGCGGGTTTTAGTTTTTACCCGGGTAAGAATCTGGGCGCATATGGTGATGCGGGCGCTGTGGTTACCAACGATCCAGCATTGGCAAAGAAGATAAGGATGTTGGGTAACTACGGGTCAGTAGAAAAATATCATCACGATATCGCCGGGGTGAACTCTCGGTTGGATGAGTTGCAGGCCGCCTTGCTACGCGTCAGATTGTCCAAGCTGGATGATTGGAATGAGAGCCGAAGGAGGGTGGCGAAGGAATATCTGAAGGGGTTGGGAAAGGTCGATGGACTTCGACTGCCTGTCGTATCTGAATGGGCTGAACCAGTTTGGCACCTCTTTGTGGTTCAGCATCAAGGCAGAGATTTTCTGCAAAAGCATCTTAAGGAGAGTGGGGTGCAGACTGCGATCCACTATCCAATACCGCCCGCTCGTTCGGGGGCCTATGAGAAGACATTCGCCAACATCCACTCTGAATGTGTTGCGATGGCCGACCGATTACTTAGTTTGCCGATGGGGCCTCATTTAAAAGTCGGTGATGTCGAGCAAGTCATCTCCTGCCTGAAAGCCTATCGATGATGGATGTGCACCATGGAACACCTTTGGTGTCAGTGCTGATCGTCAGCTACAACCAAGAGGAATTCATCAGGGAGGCGCTAGTCAGTGCGCTCGAGCAAAATTATGAGAACTTGCAGGTCGTTATCTCGGACGATGCCTCAATGGATTCTACTCAACATATCATCCTTGAGGTCGCGAAGGATTACCCTGCGGATAGATTGAAAGTCATATTGAATCCACAGAACCTGGGGATCACTGGAAATTGCAATAAGGCCTTGAGACATTGTAATGGAGAGTTGGTCGCGTTCATGGGAGGGGATGACGTTCTCTTACGGGGCAAGATCGCTCAGCAGGTGGCGTGGTTCAATGAGCATCCTGACATGGTTCTATGTGGACACGCCGTTGAGTTGATTGATGAGAACGGTGAACAGATAAGCTCTAAATTTGGTGAGTTAGGAGAGTTTCGTGCAGGTCGTGGTGCAGGCGGGATCATTCGATCTGGCACGCCCTTCTCTGCAGTGTCTGTAATGGTGAAGCACGACAGAATTCCCTCCTATGGATTTCACCCTTCCATTCCGATGGTGTCTGACTGGAAGCTTTGGATAGATGTGGTTGGCTCAGATGGTGCATATGGATTCATCGAAGGCAAGTGGGCTCAATATCGACGCCATAGTGGCAATGTGACGGTACGTATGAATTGGAAGATCGCGCATGATATCCTGCTGACAGCACTGCTGTCGCTGTGGCATCTGCGTGGTCGTTTTGCGTTGTTATGGTTATGCTATTTCGGACGCATGCTAAAAGCCCGACCTTGATTACTGTTGGAAATTCAAACATGCAAGTTTCAATAACGGGCGCAACTGGACTGATTGGGAGAAAATATTCGTTGCCATTG